>CALJKQ010000174.1 GCA_937973565.1 uncultured Saprospiraceae bacterium
GCGAATTAGTCCTAAACGACAGGTTTCAGTTGAAAAAGGAAGAAATCATTGAAATTCCATTTGAAATGCCGTTTACCAACTATCAATCGGATATGGACCGAATGCAAAAATCCAACTTTTTTGCTTCCGGTCTGGTGAAGATGGCTAAATTGCTGAAAGGAGTAAAATCAGAGTATCGCATCGAAGCCGAAGCAACTGTTTCCGGTACAAAACTTTCACCAATATCAAAAAAGGAAATTTTGATCCAATCTTAGTACTTTTGCGGCCTTTATAAAGCATTACTTATGTACAAATCAATATTGTTCTGGGGAATTTTCGCCCTGCTCGTTTCGTGTAAAACAGTTAAGCTGCCGGAGGGCTCCAACGAACCTCCTGTAAGATATGCAGAAGAAAAACACCTTAAAAATATCAGGCAAATAACATTCGGTGGAGACAATGCTGAAGCCTATTGGAGTTTTGACGACCGCAAATTGATTTTTCAGGCAACCAATAAAATCTGGGGAGCTGAATGCGATCAAATCTATTACTTTGACCTCAACAAGTGGGAGAAAGGTAAAACACCTCCCTTGATTTCAACAGGAAAAGGACGAACAACTTGTTCTTATTTTATGCCGGATGGAAAATCAGTTGTATATGCGTCCACCCATGAAGGAGGAGCTGCTTGTCCGCACACTCCGGAGAGAAGGGCTGACGGCAAATACGTTTGGCCCATTTTTAAGGATTTTGATATATACCTCGGCGATCTGAAAGGCAATATTATTAAAAAACTGACCAGTGAGCCGGGCTATGATGCAGAAGCCACCGTGTCACCCAAGGGGGATAAGATCGTTTTTACTTCCATGAGAAGTGGCGACCTTGAATTGTATACCATGAATCTGGATGGATCCAATGTCAAACAGATCACTTCAGGTCTGGGCTATGATGGAGGAGCCTTCTTCTCGCCGGATGGCACTCAGATTATCTTTAGAGCGTCCAGACCCAAAACGGATGCTGAAATCAAAGAATACAAAGACCTGCTGGCAGAAGGACTTGTGCAGCCTACTCAAATGGAACTTCACATTTGCAATGCCGATGGCAGCAATTTGAGAAAGCTCACCAATTTGGGTAATGCCAACTGGGCACCATTTTTTCATCCTTCGGGTAAAAAGGTCATTTTTTCATCCAACCACAAATCGAAAAGAGGCTTCCCTTTTAATCTGTTTATGATTAACCTGGATGGCACAGGTCTGGAACAAATCACATTTGATACGGCCTTTGATTCCTTTCCAATGTTTTCCTATGATGGTAAGAAACTGGTTTTTGCCAGCAACCGCAACAACAATGGGACCAGAGACACCAATCTATTTATTGCTGATTGGGTTGAGTAGTCATTAATTTGTCTAATTCTGGCACCATTTTGGCAGTATTGGTGGTAGAAAATCATTTGTGGGCCGTAAAATAAAACAACAAAGCGATCAATTGATGTGTGACCTTTCATTGGTGGGCTTACACGCCAAACCCCTGGAAGGTTCGCCTCTTGTTTCTCAATTGTTATTTGGAGAAACGGCCACTGTTTTGCAAAGAAAGAACAAAGTCTGGGCGCGTGTCATTACCAGCTTTGATGGGGTTGAAGCCTGGGTTGACCTGCGACAAATGAGCCCCTTGAGTGAAGATCAGTACAAAAAATATTCATCCAGATTTGCTGTAGCTTTGGAAGTTTGCCAGGTCCTGATGAACAATGATGTAAGCTTCCCTGTTCTCATCGCCTCATCGCTTCCGGAATATGATGGCATGGTATTTAAATCAGCTTCCGGAAAATACGTGTACAACGGCCAGGCAGCAGATTTCAGCGATGTTCATTTTAATGCGGAAAGGATGGAAAAGTTGGCGCGCAGATTCATCAATGCACCCCATGTTGCCGGCGGCAGATCTGTTTTCGGATTGGATAAAGTAGCCCTCATTCAATTGATTTATAAGTGTGCCGGTTATAAGCTTCCCCGCTTTTTACATGAAATAATTCAGTACCCACTCGAAATCATTCATTTTGTGGAGACCTCCCAGGCAGGAGATATTGCCTTTTTTGTCAATAAAAATGATGAAATCGATCATTTGGGCATCGTATTGTCTGACAACCAGGTCTTACACGTAGAAGAAAAAGCCCGGATAGACAAGTTGGATCACGAGGGTATTTACCACAAAGAAGCCAAAAAATACAGCCATAAATTAAGGTACATAGGCAGAATATCAGACCGGGAATCTTAACTTTGCAAGATGAGTTCCATCTTAATTGCCCTTGTCATTGGCCTATTTGTCAGCCTGTTGTTTCTTAATATTTATTTTAGGGTCAAAGTATTTAAACATTACAAGTACCTGGTACAAAACCGGGTTGAATTCTCATTGACGCATGTGCTGGATAATAAGAAAATGAAGGATGAGATATTTTCCAAATATCCGCAACACAAGGAGCATATTGATGCTTTCGCCAGAAACATTCGCAACAGTGTGTTGATGGCAGGTGGCATTCTCATTTTGATTTCCGCATTGTATTTGATTGTCAGACAATGAATGCAGAAGACATTAGTCGCATTCTCTTGTTTGAGGATGACGATTTAGTCGTTGTCAATAAACCCTATGGATACTTCGTGCACAAAAGCAGTCTGGATGCCACATCAGACCAAATATTGATGTATCCTGTACGCGATTATACAGGTTGTCATGTATATCCAATCCACCGATTGGACCGCAAGACCACCGGAATTCTCCTGTTTGCTAAAAATAAATCAGCCCTCGCTCATTACAATAAATTGTTTGAAGACAGGAAGGTGGACAAAACCTATCTAACCATTTGCAGGGGTTATCTTCCTGATTCGGGCACCATCGATTATGCTTTGAAACTGGAATCCGGTAAGGTACAGGATGCCATCACGTCGTTTAAGCTGATTGAGAAATCAGAAATTCCGGTGGAAGGTCAGAAATTCCCTACGTCCCGGTTTTCATTGGCAGAATTCTATCCTGAAACCGGAAGAATGCATCAAATCCGAAAACATGCTGCACATATATTTCATCCCATCGTTGCCGACCGTCCACATGGATGCAACAAGCTGAATAAAGTATTAATTGAGCAAATGGATATCCATCGAATGGTTCTTCATGCACTTTCCCTCGAAATTCACCAGTCGAATGGGGCAGGGAGCCAATATTTTTTTGCTCCCTTACCCATAGAATTTATCTTGACCGCCCAAAAATTGGGCTTTAACGATCTGAATAATAAATATTCAGCTTCCCTATTTTCTGGTCAGCCAAAATCCAAGCCAGCTGCCGACCAAAGTCCAGGAAATGACAGTATCCAGTAAGTCTGGCAAGGTGTTGGTTTCAAACCAAATGCTGTTGGTATACACACCTGTGAAATAAGAAATAAATCCTACGCAAAGGCTGGCCACAATGGAGTCCTTTATGCTCAGGTTGGCAAATCGCATCATTAACCAAATGAGAAACGCTATTGCAACGATATCAACGACCAAGCCCCTAAACATATTTAAACCCATACTTGTGTTCATGGCTGAATGATAAGAAATGGTCGCCCATGGTTTTCCACCGGATTCTTCCATCAGTTTTTGCATTTCTTCCTGTGAAGCCCCCGGTGCGTAAGTAGGGAGAAAGTAACTGCCATCTCCTTCGAGATTTTCTCCTAAATACTGCAAAATTTCGTTCTGTTTGGCGGTATATTTTTGACTTTCCCCGTGTAAATTCAACATGGTCCATGACAAAAACTGCCAAATGAAAAGAATTACCCCACCAACGAGTGCTCCAATAATAGTTTTTTGATTCATTTCTAGTTGTTTTAATTGTAAAATATAATCTTTTAACACCACAATACTACAAAACTATCTTTGAAACAACTCAATTAAAGCCATAAAAAAAGGGGCTATTGCCCCTTTTCATAATTTTATATTTCAATTTTAATCTCTGTTCAATTTGGATAAAAGTCTTAAAAACTCAATGTAAAGCCAAATCAAGGTCACCATGAGCCCCATGGCGCAAAACCATTCCATGTATTTGGGGGACCCATATCTTTCTGCTTTTTCAAAATTATCAAAGTCAAGCAAAAGATTGAGGGAAGCTATGGCAATCACCAAAAGTGAAAAGCCAATACCCATCCATCCTCCCTGGTGGATGTAAGGGATGTTAAAGCCAAAAAGCTGGAAAACAAAGGCAATCAGGTAAACCAAGGCAATAGCACCGGTGGCAATCACAATACCGGATCGCAACTTGTCAGTAACGGTAATGATTCTGTATTTGTAGAGTACAACCATCAACAATAAAGTGCCAAAAGTGAGGGCTATGGCATTAAATACAATGCCCTGTGTCTGGGCAGCGTAAATGGCCGAAACGGAACCTACGAACAAACCTTCCAGAGCCGTATAAACAGGTGCAGCGATGGGCGAAGTGTGTGGTTTGAAGCTAGCCACCAATACAGCGATCAAACCTCCTATGGCCCCAACAATCATTAAAAATGATGAAGGCATCATATAACTGATCGATGATGTCAGAACAAGAATAGAAAACAAAATCAACGTTTTGTTGATCGCTCCATCAATGCTCATGGTCTCACCACTCAAATAGCCATCCTGCGCTGAAATCTTAGAGATAGATTCTTCATTGATCATAGGGTTTCGGGATTCGAAAAATGACTTTCCTGCCATAGTTTGCGTTTTTAAGTTACAATGCAAGATAGTTGAAAATGGTTCCATTTAAAAACTTTTCACGACCAATTTTGTAACTTGTTAATAATCAGTACATAAGTAATTAATATTCAAACAAATCCTAATATATTCCAAATTATTTTGTTCTTTTCTTTTTATAATATTCGAAAAACCTTTACTTTTGCAGTCCAATTACAAAATGTAGAGTCATGGAATTGATTAAATACGTACAAGAGACTTTATTACCCACAAAATCTCATCCGGCTTTCAGAGCGGGAGATTCAATTGCGGTTAGTTATAAAATCATCGAAGGAAACAAGGAGAGGATCCAGATTTTCAAAGGTGATGTTATTGGTATTTCAGGACAATTGGCTACCAAAACCTTTATTGTTAGAAAAATGTCTAACGGAGTAGGTGTTGAGCGTATTTTCCCTTTCAACTCACCAGCCATTGTAGAAATTGAAGTACTCAAAAGAGGAAAAGTAAGAAGAGCTAAATTGTTTTACCTCAGAGCTTTGGTGGGCAAGAAGTCAAAAATCAAGGAAAGAAGAAGATAATCTTCTTAATTACAAGCATAAAAAAAACCGCCGGAATCATCCAGCGGTTTTTTTTTGCCTTATAGTTTAGCTTTTTTATTGAAACAAACCTTCATAATCTCCCTTTTCACCTGAGCGCGTCTCCACTTCAGGTAACTTGAGATCCATCAGTTCATTTTCGGCGTTGTCCTTTGAGTTGCCCATCAGCAATAGAGTTGATTTCTTTTCATATTCTTCGAGCATCTTCAAACCTTGCTCTTCAAAAACACCGTTTTGAAGATCGATAGAATTCATGAAGTCAGAAGACATTTCCATAAACCTCTCCATTTCACCAACTTTATTGGCTACATCGTCAGCTACATACTCGAGCGCCTGATCAAACATAGCTCTTCTGTCTGCATCACCCTTGATGATGCTCATAGCACCCCGCATAGCGCTGTGGCTAGTTTTTATGGCTTTGTATTCCTGTTCTTTTACCTTGACCTGATCACGGGTATCTTCCAGCAATACTTCAGAGTTGGAGTACATCTTGGAAAGCACTTTATATAGAATAGTCATTTTGCTGTGCAGGGCCAAATACTTCTCGTTGCTTTCGGTCAACCTGGCTGCCTTCCTGCTCGATAAAAGCATGGCCTGCTGATTGCCCTGTTCTTTGGCTTTTTTGGCAATCAACATATTTTGGTTGATCTCAGCATTGTTTTCCTCTACAATGGTCTTCAACTTTCTCATTTGCCCTTTGAGATTGCCAATCTGGGTCCCCATCTTTTTGAGGTTGTCTTCCAAATCTTCAATATAGTTCTTGAGGATACCAATTGGATCGATGGTTACAAATATACCGGTAACCCAACGCATGATGGATTTGTAAAGATAGCTCACCAGTGCCCTCATTTTGGGATCCAGCACCATATAGATGATGGCACCCAATGCCAGTAAAGTGATCACAAGTCCCAGAGTATTGCTGGCAAATGCCAAAATCGCTGCACTGTATTTAAAAAGTAAAAAACCAAGACCTCCGAGTACACCCGTAAGAAATAAAGCCCCTGTGACTCCTTCTGGTTTTTGCCAAAATGATTTCGGCTTAAAAGCATTATCCATGTTTGAAATATCTGCCATGTTGAATAGTTAATTATACAAATTTGATGAAAAAATAATCAAAAAAAGAAAAAGTTATAGCAATCCTTCAAAATGTTGCTGATCTTCTTTGAGACTGTTGGAAAAGGTTTCGTAAACATCGAGAAATTCCTGCCTCGTCTTTTCTATTTTCTCTTCAGAAGAGGCTATTTCAGCTTGCAATCCGGCAATTTTCTCTTCCATGATCTTGATTTCCTGCTCCAGTTGAGCGATTTTGCTTTGATGGGACACTATCTGATCACGGGTCTTGCCAATGCTGTTTTTCGGTTCTTCTACCTGTGTCTCAATTTGTTTTTTAAGGGTCTCAATGAATTTGTCGCGCTCATTGTTGACGATAGCCTGGTAAGAGTGAATCGAGGTCAGCAGATTTTGTTTGTCAAGACCCATGGTTGAAGCAGTTGCATAGGCTGATTTCACAGCTGTAATTTCATCCATGTTCATAGCCATAAGGTTCTTCACAGATTGCTTAAACCTCAGGTAATCCAGACCGGATTCGTGTTTATTCCTGATGGCCTGAAGCATAAAATTGACCATTTTTTCGTTCAATCCTTCTTTGAGATCAAACAGCGTAGCAAGCTCAATTGTCATAAATTTCCATTTTTTACAAATTTACAGCATCATCAGTCATTTTTACCGGTTTTTTCGAGCAACGGACCTAAATGAAGGATTAAAAAAGTGATTTTATGACTTTATTGCACAAACTGTAGTTTTCGGACCCTATTATCGCCATTCCATCCGTTATTACATGCAATTTTTCATCATATAAAACGGGAATTGAGTATATTTGTCGGGTTTTTTATAATATATATTTAAATGAAATACTGTATTTTAAGTTTTCTTTTGGGGATTTGCTGGGGATTGACTGCACAGCTGCCCGCTTATGACAGCCATGGTTGGAAAGAACATCTTTCCGTAATGGCTTCGATGGAAAATGAACTTTATGGAAACGCCCGTTTACAACTTCTCAATGCCGAATTTATTCAAAAAAGACCTGCTTTCCCTGATCCGGAAAGGACAACCTATATACAAAACAATGAAGAAGTAATGGCTTCACTTAGGTTAAATGCTCCTGACGCAGAGATGCGTTTGGTTAAGTGGATACAAAGTCAGTACAACAAGCCGGGAAGCTTCCAGGCCATTCTGGAACTCGCTTCTTATTACTACAACAATGGCAGGTACGACGACGCTATTACTTATTACGATAAAATCAAAGATTACAATGAGCTATCCGATCTGGAATTGAGCGAAATGAGTTTTAAGAAAGGATACTGCTATTTTGTCAACAAGCAATTTGGACATGCTAAAACCGCTTTCAGCAAAACCAGAGAAATCAGAGACATTTACTTCCACCATACCAACTACTACTATGGCATGTGTCAATACTTTGAAAAGGATTACACCGGGGCAGTGGAAAGTTTTAAAAGAGCATCCAACTCGCCCGACTATGCAGGACACATCCCTTATATCATTACTCAAATTTATTTTGCGCAGAAAGATTTTGATAAACTCATTTCTTATGGTGAGCACAAGATTGGAGACAAAAACACAGACAACCTCAAAGACATACGGCTACTGCTTGGGCAGGCTTATTTTCTAAAGAATGATTATAAAAGAGCGCTGCCTCATTTGGAATTTTATGAGTCCAGAACAGAAAAGTTAAGCGCCGAAGAATTTTATCAACTGGCATTTTCTCAATACAAGCTGGACAACTGCGAAAAAGCCAAGTCCAATTTTTTGGAATTAAGCAATCTGGACACCAGGATGGGTCAGATGGCCAACTATTATCTGGCAGATTGTTACATTAAGCTCAACGACCGAAACTCAGCGAGATCGGCATTTCGAAAAGTGGCAGCAATGTCATACGATAGTGGCATGCAGGAAGAGGCCCGATTCAATTACGGTAAAATATCTGCTGAATTGGGCTCTGAACGAGAAGCTATAAATGCTTTGGTAGAGACAGGTGTAGGCTCCAGATTTTTTAACGAAAGTCAGGAGATCATAAACGACATTCTTGTCAATTCTACAGATTATCTCAACGCTTTGAGAATCATCGAAAGCCTGCCAAAGGCAAGCGACAAAATCAACAAGACCTATCAGATGATAGCGTTCAGACAAGCCCTGCAATACCTTGAAGATGGCAATGTAAAAGAAGCAGGATCCATGCTTGATAAGTCATTGACACACAATAAAGATCGAAGTTACTACTGCCAGGCACTTTTCTGGAAAGGCAGGCTGGCATATGATGCAGGTGATCTGGCTGCCAGTATTCAATTTTTAGATCAGTATTTTGAGGCATCCAATGGTGTTAGCGATTTGCCGGCTGAAGCTGCCCAATATATGGCACATTATATCCAGGGTTACAATTTCTTAAAAACGAGGCTTTATAAAAAAGCGGAACTACAATTTAAAAATACTGTTGTGGGCATCAACATCGTTAGGGAAAACTTAAAAAATGATTTTATCCTCAACCGGATTTTGCCCGACGCATATATCAGAGCAGCAGATTGTATGTTCAGACAAAATCAATACGAAGGTGCACTGGACTTTTATGGACAAGCCATAGCGAGAAAACAGGGAGCTTTTGTCTATGCTCAGTATCAAAAAGCACTCATCCACGGTCTGTTGAAAGAACCCCAACAAAAAATAAAAGTCCTCTTAGGGATTACACAAAACCACCCTTCATCTGAGTATGCCGATGATGCAACATTTCAGCTGGCTGAAACCTATATGGAAGACCAGCGTCTGGACACGGCATTGCTGTACTATCAACAAGTAGTCAAACAGTTTCCGGCGCAATCTATGTACATCAATCCTGCGAGACTCAAATCAGGTCTTATTTATTACAATAAAGGAGATAATCAAAGGGCCCTTTCAGAATACAAAACTGTGATGAAGTCCAATCCTTCCCCGTCAGACAGAATAACCGCACTGGCTGCTATCGAAGAGATTTATGTCGATAAATTGGCTAATTCCAAAAGTTACTTAAAATACCTGGATTCGTTGCCGGCAACAGAAAAAGGATCGATGTCACTGGATTCATTGAGCTATCATCTTGCCATGAATATATTCAACAATGGTCAATATGATGCTTCCGCCGAAGCTTTCACTGAATACCTCAACACTTTTCCCATAGGATATTATAAAAATGATGCTCGTTATTACAGGGCGGAAAGCAACAATGTCTTGAAAAATTATCCTGCCTCTTTGCAGGATTATGAATCCATTATCCTGGATGGAGATTGCCGGTATGCTCAAAAGTCAATTTTTAAGGCTGCCTTAATTGCGTATCACTATACTGAGGATTTCACCAAGGCATTGAAATACTACAAAATGAGTGAAACCGTGGCAGGGGATGTAGCAGATATTTTTCAGGCACAGTTCGGAGCCTTGAAGAGTGCTTTCAGGCTTGCCGCTACAGAAGAAATTTTGGTCTACGGTAAAAAGGTAATCGCGAATACCGCAGCCACCAAAGATGAAAGGGCATCTGCCCATTACTACCTGGCAAAGACGTATTTAAAAAACAATGATACAGAAAATGCCCTGCCATCCCTGCTGTATGTAGATCAAAACAGCGGCAACAACCAGGCAGCTGAAGCGAGATACTTACAGGCAGAAATTTTATTCAATCAGCAAAAGTGGGATCAGGCCGAGCAACAATGCAATTACGCCAATGAAAAAAATGGCAACTATCCCTTTTGGATTGCCAAAAGTTTGATATTGCTATCGGATATCTATTACCAAAAAGATGACCTGCTGAATGCAAGAGCTGCCATTGAAGCCGTATTGGAAAACTTTACAGAAGATAAAACAATCGTACAGGCAGCCAATGAAAAACTCAATAGAATTAAAGTAAAGGAAGCCGAAAACAACAGGATTAAAAACAACAACGAACCATTCGATCTCCAGAAAAAAACCAAAAACGATTAACAACATGAAACGAAATAGAATATATTTTTCAGCAGTTTATCTTTTTTGTCTGATCGCTTTGTTCACCGTAAAAGCAACGGCTCAGGAACTTCCGGAAGAGAAGCAGGAGATTATCAAAAGTTTTGAGGCACAACTGGAAGAAGCCAGAATGATTGAAATGGCGCCTGAAATAAAACCCATATTGCCTGTCAAAAAGAAATACAATTACAATGTGACCATTCTTCCTTTGGATATCAGCTACCCGGAACCTGTGATCAAACCCATTGCAGCGGACGCTGACCTTCCGTTTGAGAACCATACTTTTTTTACCCGCCTTGGTTATGGCAATGTCAAAAACCCATCAGCTGATCTGAGTTTTTACAAGACAGATGCTTATCAATTTGACCGATACATCAATGTTTCATACAAGGGTTTTGACAATAGCACAAAAGTCACCAATCAAAAACTCAATGACGTATCCACGGTTGCGGGTATTCGTTATAAAATCAAGGAAAACTGGCAGATCAATGCCGGTGTAAATGGGTCGTATAAACAGAATCCTATGTATTTTATTTATGCTGATCCTCTTGCAAATACTGACCGGAATATTTTCAGAGCAGGATTCAAAGCAGAGGTTCTCCATGAAACCATTTCGGAGGATGATTTGGATTTTGCCCTGAGTACATCTTATTCTGTTATTAATGTTTCCAATCCCGATGTCAATGAAGGTATGTTCGACCTGCAAACCAAGGTGTCTAAAAACCGGGGCAACTGGAAGCTCACCTTTCCGGTGCAGTTTACGGGAGTGCTACAATCAAATATCAGCGATCTTTATTCAATCCGATTTGTACCTGAGTTAAAGTACTCCAGAACCAAATGGCACCTGACAGCAGGGGCAGCCATTTACTATGATGCAGATGAAAAAACAGTGCCATGGCCTCAGCTAACTTTCGATTATGCCTTGTCCGGTAAGAACCTGCACATTTTTGTGGGCAGCAAACTCAGAGTGGAGGCCAATCATCTTCACCGGATCACAGCAGAAAATCCATGGCTTAATCCCAACTTGCCAAAGTTGTCCAATTTCCTGGGCAAAGAAATTTATGGAGGTGTAAGAGGAGAAGGACACATACTGGGCTATGAACTAGCAGGCGGATATGTAAACGGGCGCAATTGGGATCAGTTCAACAACTTGAC
>CALJKQ010000175.1 GCA_937973565.1 uncultured Saprospiraceae bacterium
TGGCATTGATCATTGGAAGTGAAGACGGAGGGCTCAACAATATTTTATTGGTCAGGTTGAGCATATCATTGCTGATTTTTGGATTTATCATGTTTTTTGTCATTCCTCCATTTGCGAGGTGGTTTTTCAATCGGTTGGAGAGTGAGCATTATTCTCACTATATCTTTGTATTGTCCATTGTGTTTTTCGCTGCCTTTTTGTCGCAGGTAGCCGGGGTTGAGCCCATCATTGGGGCGTTTGCGGCGGGTTTATCTCTCAACAGACTGATACCCCATTCATCGGCCTTGATGAACCGGATTGAATTCATTGGCAATTCGCTTTTTATTCCTTTTTTCCTCATCAGTGTAGGGATGATTGTCGACATCCGGGTTCTACTCGCCGGTCCTACGGCGTGGATCGTAGCCGGTGCGCTCACACTCACTGCACTCTTTAGCAAATGGATAGCTGCCTTTGTCACCCAAAGATTATTTTCATTTTCCGGCCATCAACGTCAATTGATTTTTGGTTTGAGTTCTGCCCATGCGGCGGCTACCCTGGCCATCATTTTGGTAGGCTTTAATGAGGGCATCCTGGATGAAAACATCCTCAACGGCACCATCATTTTGATCCTCATTACCTGTATCGTTGCCTCTTTTGCAGCCGAAAGAGCTGCCAAATCGTTGGTAACCTCTTCTAAAAATGAGCTTTCCAGAGAAGATGTGCAGTACGAATTGATCAGCGAACACATCCTCATTTCAGCAGAAGAAGATGAAGTCATTGACAAATTGCTGAAACTCGCCATTTTGATCAAAAATAAAAAATCGGTTCAACCCGTATCAGTGTTGTCGGTCATTCCCTTTGATGAAGAAGCCGAAATCAACATCATCAGAGAAAAAAGAAGGATTGCTTCACACCTCACCATGGCAGCAGCGTCAGAGACCCGCATCAATTATGTGAGTACCATCGATCAAAACATAGGCAGTGGTATAGCACGTACATCCCGCGAAGTTATGGCCAACCTGATTTTACTGCCCTGGCCCGGAGCCTCTTCCCTGCTCGACAAATTCATGAGCAATAAAATTGAGAGCGTTGTCAACTATACGGATAAATCTGTTTTTGTGGTCGATATTTTACAACCGCTTTTGTTCCACACGCGCATGGTTTTGGTTATACCACCTATGGGAGAGGTCGAAAACGGTTTTGTTCAATGGGTGAATAAAATTATGCTGTTGGCCAGAGAATTGAACCTCAAAATTCTCTGCTTTTCTCAACCCTCTGCTTATGAAGAATTGTTGAAAATTGAGGGTTACCTGGGGTATCAAATGCAGATACAATTTATACCGTTTACAGATTGGGAAGACTTCCTCATCATTTCAAGAGATGTAAAAGAAAAAGACCTGCTGGTTTGTGTTTCAGCCAGGAAAGGATCTGTATCGTACAACAGCATTCTGGACAGTATTCCCACCAAATTGGAAAAACATTTTCAAAACAGTAAGATTGTCATTTATCCGCAACAATACAGCAACCTTAAGCTCTATGACAATTATTTAGATATCAATGCAGAACCCATCTCCAAAGGAATAAAGACCCTCAACAAACTAAAAAAAGGTCTGGACGACATCCTAAAAAAAGGAGGATAAGTATTATATTTGAACTGGCCCGCGAAATACAAGGAGCCATAATTTTATCGTTATAAAGAAAAATCCAATGCGAAAATTAATTCTGCTGACTACGGCTACATTTTTACTCAGCACCTGTGCCAGAAATCCCGTTACCGGTAAAAAAGAATTGATGCTGATGTCAGAATCCCAGGAGATAGCACTGGGACAAGAGGCGGATCCATCCATCATAGCAGAATATGGTTTGTATGACAATGCCACTCTCCAAAATTTCATCACTGCCAAAGGCAAGGAGATGGCAGCTATTTCCCACAGAAGTAATTTGCCCTTCCAATTTAAAATTGTTGACTCTCCTGTAGTAAATGCATTTGCGTTACCGGGTGGCTATGTTTATTTCACCAGGGGTATCATGGCGCATTTCAACAATGAAGCTGAATTTGCCGGTGTACTTGGACATGAAATTGGGCACATCACTGCCCGGCATGGTGCCAGCCAGTACAGCAAACAAATATTGGCTCAGGTAGCCCTTGTTGGGGGTATGGTAGTTTCTGAAGATTTTAGAAAATTCTCAGATTTGGCCAGTACGGGTCTAGGTTTACTTTTCTTAAAATTTGGACGAGGCGATGAATCCGAAGCCGATGAAATTGGCGTTGTTTACTCCACCAACATTGGCTACAATGCTCACATGATGGGGGATTTCTTCAGAACACTGGAAGCCATTGGCACCGAATCCGGCAGTTCCATTCCCACTTTTTTATCCACTCACCCCAATCCGGTTGACCGATTTAACAAGGTCCATGAAACCGCTGTGAAGTACCAGAAAATAAGAGGTGTGCAGGCGGCGGATTTGAAGGTCAACCGGGACAGCTATTTGAAAATGATCGATGGCATTGTCTATGGTGAAGACCCCAGACAGGGCTTTTTCGAAAATCAACATTTCTACCATCCGGAAATGAAATTTATGTTTGAAGTACCCAAGGACTGGCAACTGGTGAATTCTGCCAGTCAGGTACAAATGGCACCCAAGGATGGCAAAGCATTGATGTTTTTGCAGTTGGAAGAATCCAAGACCCTCGATGCAGCCATCACAGATTTTGTTAGTCGCAATAAACTCACCGTTGAAGACAAAGCCAGTGTGACCGTAAATGGAATGCCGGCAATGGCCTTGTATGGCACCCAAACTCCCGATCCGCAAGCGGGCGGAGAGACCCTTAAATTGATGGCATACTTCATTCAGTATAATGGTCAGATATACAAAATGGTGGGCCTTACTGTTAATACCGACTTTAATATTTATTTCAATAATTTTCAGGCAACCATGCGCAGCTTTAATAAGTTGACAGATGCCAGTAAATTAAACAGACAACCGGAGAGGATAAAAATCGTACCCGCCAAAAAGACAGCTACTTTTCAGCAAATTGTAACGGATTACGGTATGGAAGCAAAGCGAATGAAAGAACTGAGTCTTATCAATGCCATGGAAGCCGGTCAAACTGTTGAAGCCGGTACTTTGTTGAAAATCATTGAGCGGAAATAATTGCGACAAAACCAAAGGGTTTTTATTTTTTTAAACTTGCCAAATAGGACTGGAATTCTCAAATTCCAGAATATTATGTTTAATGACATCAGCTATTTCAGCGCTCTTTTCCATCACCTTTCTTTGTCGTTGGGCGCTGTTTCCTTTTTCCAAAATTTCAAGAATGCAAGCAACATATGAATGATATCCCAATTCTTCAATGACATCCTTCATATCTGTTAGAAAATGAATAATATCATTTTTAAGGGATACCAACTGCAAATCGTGTTCTTTGATGATTTCTGCTGAGAGTCCGAAGCGGATGGACCGCCATTTATTCTCTCTGAGTATCCACAAAGCGGGTAGGACACTTTGAAACCGCCCTTCAACGAACTCTTTTTTAAAACGATAAGCCAAAAGATGGATAAAAGCTGTTATAGCTTCCAGTTCTAGGATTGTAGCAGGGGCATCGCAGATCCTGATTTCCAAAGTGCCATAACCCGGACTTGGTCTGATATCCCACCAAATGTCTTTCATACTTTGAACTGAATGGGTTTCGATCATTTGATCATAAAGTTGTGAAAACTCATGCCAGCTATTTACCAAAATGGGCATACCAGCGGTAGGATGAGCTTCGTAGGTTGTGGGTCTGCTGGCACTCAGTCCTGTATCGATTCCTTTCCAGAAGGGGGAGCTGGCAGAAAGTGCTATCAAATGGGGAACATATCTGATGATAAAATTATTGAATTGAATACATTCTTCTGCGTTCAGCATGCCCACATGTACATGGAGACCATAAACTGCCATTCTCTTTATAACCCATTGATTATTATCCAACAATTCCTTATATCGATCAGAAGGACTTAGGATTCTGTTGTTGTAGTCTGCTGTAGGATGTGTACCCGTGGAAGCGAGCAATACACCGTGCTCTTTTGCATATTTTTTAACATCCTGCAGGGAGGCTGATAAGTCCTTAGAAATTTGATGTACATTTTCTGCTATACCCGATACAATTTCGAGTGTACTTCTAAACATTTCCTTGGTGATTTTTGGAGAATCGATGGCAGCGATAAAATCACCCGAAACCGGCATAGGCCTCAATGTTTCAGGATCGATTAGCTGAATCTCCATTTCAACCCCCAATGTTAAATCTGTAGGGTTATTGTTAAATGATATCATGATGGATGGTTAAAAAAATTAAATAACTGGTTGCGTTCAGTAAACGTCAGGCGGTATAATGTCCCATAAAGAGAAGAAGACAGAAACGCCTAAACTTAAAGTTAAACAAAAAAGCCGCATTTTTTTAATAATACGGCTTTCTAGAATAAACTATTAACTTAACTAAAAACAATAACTATTTTCTGCCACCAACTTAGCAGTAATAGTTTCTCTTAAACCAACAATATTAGGCATGTTGGTGTATTTTGTAAATCGGCGTAATCCCATAAGCATCATGCGTTGTTCGTCGCCTTCGGCAAAAGAAATAATGCTTTCTTTTCCTCTCAACGATACAATGTCAACAGCTTTGTATAAATATAATTTTGCCATAGCAATTTGCTCTTTGGCTTGGTCTTCGCCAATTTTTTTCGCTAATTTTTCAGTTCTAAGAATGGTGCTTTCTGCCATGTAAATTTCAATCAACATATCAGCAGCAGCAGTCAATAGCTGTTGGTGTGCATCCAAGTCCATTCCGTATTTTTGAACCGCAGCACCAGCAACCATCAAGAATGCTTTTTTCAATTTGCTCACCATTTCTTTTTCTTCTGAGAACAATTCAGAATAATCAGGTGTGTCAAAAGATGGAATTCCCATTAATTCTTCTTGAACTTTCATTGCTGGGCCAAGTAAATCAACATGACCTTTCATGGCTTTTTTGATTAACATTCCAACAGATAACATTCTGTTGATTTCGTTCGTACCTTCGTAAATCCTTGCAATACGGGCATCACGCCATGCACTTCGACCAGCGTGTTCTCGACCACATTCGGGTCTGCGAAAAACCCCCAGATCGCGATTGTCGCGGCGATGCCCGGAAAGATCGCAAACATAGAGTAGAACGCCACACCTGCGGCGATCAGCCCGACATGGCGATCATCGAGAGCGTTCCAGATCGAATAGAGCAAATGGCCCGACAGAGCGCGATAGCTTTCAGGTGAAGATGCTTCGGATTTCGGCATGTGTCTCCCACGCGACTGGCTGAAGCCTACAAACCTGCGCCGTGCAAGGCAAACCCAGTTCGTCACGTCCTGAGCGTTATGGGTTGCCTCCCGTGGTCGGCTCTGCATTAGTGCGCACGCGCAGACGGAGGACACCGCATGTATCTAGGACTGGATCTCGGGACTTCCGGCCTGAAAGGCATCGTGATGGACGACGATCAGAAGATCGTTGCCGAAGCATCTGTGCCACTCTCCGTGTCGCGTCCGCGCCCCGGTTGGTCCGAGCAGGCACCACAAGACTGGATCGAGGCGGCGCGAGCCGTCATTGGCGCGCTGCCATCTCCGGTGCGGGCAAAGCTGCGCGGCATTGGCCTTTCGGGACAGATGCACGGCGCGACATTGCTCGACAAGGCCGGCCGGGTCCTGCGGCCCTGCATTCTGTGGAACGACGTCCGCGCCCATGTCGAGGCCGCCGAACTGGATGCTCTGCCCGACTTTCGTACCATCAG
>CALJKQ010000176.1 GCA_937973565.1 uncultured Saprospiraceae bacterium
ACTTTCTGCTAAAAAATGGCAATGGATGGCTGATAAAAATACGGACTCCCTCCAGGTATTGTTTGATGAAAAGTCAGTCTTTGTACACATGGGCGGCAGCTGGGGCAAAGTACAGGAATTGGACGTCATTAAATCCGGCGGCATTTGGTACAAAAAAGCTGACATCCACAGCACCGAGGTCAACATCATAAATCACACCGCCATTCTCCTCAGCAACATCACCCTCCTGGCAGTCGTGGGTGGCAATGAAGTCACCAATCCATTTACAGTCACCGAGGTTTACATAAAAGATAAAAACGGCTGGAGCCTGGGCGCCCTATCCTTTACCAAGTTGTTGGCACCCGTTGAAAAGAAGCAATGATTTATTGTAGGACAAAGGAATGCCGCAAATAGGAGACTTTGCATGAAATAGTTCCGTACTTTATAGGGGAGGTGTAACCTTCAGACAGCAGGGGGATCAGGGTATCAGAGGTATCCGGCAACGATTGTTTTGTGGTCTTGAAGAGCAAAGTCCTCCGGTTTTTCAAATGTCTACGTTATATACTAGATTATTTTTAGTTGGTGTGGGAATTGGAAGCCCAAAACGGTTTCGGCAGATATGCCAATATGTATCTGAAGTTGCAAACTTCAGATAGCTCATTGGGAAAGATGTTTGGGGTAATACAACAGTTTTAGATTGGGTAGGAGGAGCGGTAAATTTCAGACAACAATTGAAATAATGTAAAGGAATTTGGATCAAATACACAACAAGGCTTTCAACCGAAGCTGAATAGTTTGTACGGTTTTATTGTCGAGTCTTTTTATGAATTTAATATGACTTTTCTTCCAATCATGGGATCTGGGATGATTGGATAATACGACCCCTTCCACCTCACAGCTGGTCGGTAAGGCAACTTCTGTATTATAACCTTTGATTTTGGTAGTGACCGGTACTGTGATACATAGGCCAAACTGGTTGTAAGCCTTGGGTGTAATCACCACTACCGGTCTTCTACCTTGTTGCTCTTTGCCAAGGGTAGGGTCGAGGTCCATCCAAACCAAATCTCCGTAGTCAGGTATGTAGGTATTTTTCATATCAGATTTCTTCTTCTAAACCCAATGACGCATAGTCCTCCATCTGCTCCCTGACGCCCCGCTGTGTCATACCTTCGGTCAACATTTCAATGGTTATTTCATTCTCTATAGGAGTAAGGATGATTTTACCCTTACGCTCTTCAATTTCCAAAAGACTTCCTTCTGCCAGGTTTAGTTCCTTTGCCAGGTTCATGGGTAGCCTGATCCCATAAGAATTTCCCCATTTTTTGATTTGTGCCTGCATTTTGAAAATGTTTATACAAAGTTTATACATTTTATGGAAAAAGCTGCATTTTTAAGGTGTTTTTTTGGGCGCAATACATTGCGCCCTTACGTTATAGTACCGTTACAGGGAAATCAACCTCTACATCGGTCTCTCCACCGGCATTGGTGATGTCTCCATTTTTTACGCCACTGGCCGTTTTGTTGGGCTGGTGTCTTAGCGTAACTCTGAACGTGCCTGTGCCTGCTTTTTTGGTGGTGAGTTCTGTGGTTAAACCAATCGGATTGCCCTTGGCATCGGCATCGGTATAGGCCAATTCAAAGGCATCGGTGAGGCCGGAGCTGACAGAAAAGAAAAACTGGTGGTCTTCGCCTTCTTCTTCTATTTCTGTGGTAATGTCTTCGTCAGGATTGGCAGCTTCATTGAGGAGCGTGAGCACACCGGTATAGGTCTTGCCCAGGGCCAGGTTACCACCGGTGATCACAGGGGCTGTGCCTCCATCGCCATCCGGATCGCTGAATACCAGGCTTACCGTACTACCGCCTCCTTGTGGGGTAAGGGTATAGGTGACTCTGGTGATGACTTCTTCTTCGTTTACAGGTTCCGGATCGTCCGGATCACAGGAGAATATAAACAAACTTGCAAACAATAACCAGGTATACTTTGTGAATTTCATGTTGAATAAATTATAGTTAAAAAATTAATTTAATGCTCATTTTTACATTGCGCCCCAGATCATCGGCAAAGTAACGGAGGCGATTGAGGTAGTCGCGGTAGCGGGTGTTCAATACATTGTCAACCGAGATTTGAAAAGCGGTCTTGAAACCTTTTTTTTCATATTTGGCACCTACCGATAGGTTTACCATATACCATGAAGGGGGCGGTGCCGCATAATCTGTTATCCGGGTTTGGGTGGAAGCTCTCGCAGTGTATTGTATTTCCAGGGCCGTTCTTAGGTCTTTGATGCCACTGAAAGGTTCAAAGGTTTTGGCCACTTCGGTACCCAGTCGCAGCGGTGGCATGTAGATAAGGTCACCACTGCCATCGGTATAGCTCCCTTTAACGTAAGCGGCTTTGGTGTTGATCTCCCAGCTGTGATCAATGCCTTGGTGCCACAGAAAGTCAAAACCCCTCAACGATACATCATCTTGCCGATAGGCAAATACCGGGAAGGCACCGCGAATGGTGAGTCGATTCTCAAGCGTAGGGGCCAGGTAGATGTAATCGCGGATATAATGCCAGTACAGCGACAAACTCAACTGACTTTCTTCGCCGGGCTGGAACCTGACATCGTTGGACCATTTGAGCGACTTTTCATTTCCCAACTGCGCGTTGCCCAGTTCGAGGGCTGCGAGGCCCTGGTGCAGACCATTGCTGTATAGCTCATGAACCTGAGCCGCCCGTATCAACAACGACAGGTTGGATTTGACCTGCCATTGAGGTCCCATCTCGCGACTGAAACCAAAACTGTAGGCCTGATTGATGCTATTGCGATGGGGTTGGTACTGTACACCTAGCCTATCGATATAACTGGCTCTCAGATCGTACATTTCTATGCGGGCGCCGGCCTCCCAATCAAAGGCCTTCCATTTCATCAGCCAGCTGGCGTACAAGGCAGGATTGAATAGGGTGTAGTTGGGTATCAACGGATAGATGCCCGTACCGGCTGTATTGCTGTTGTTGTTGAACCGGGGTTGGAGTCCCAAAGTAAATCGGGAGTGTTCGGTTTTTTCAAATTGAATATAGGCATCGGCCCAGATGTTGTACAGGGCCAGGTCCAGGGCAGGCAGGCTATCTCGACCTCCTCTTCGCACATCGTATTCTTGTCGTTTATTGACTTGGACGGCTGCATCCAGACCGAGGCGCAGCCGATCGTTGACTTGTTTTTTGATTTCCGATTTTATCAGCCAATGCTGTACGCGTTGCCTGGGTGCATGGATGTGGTACGAAAATGTATCAGCGGTATAAAAAGGTATTTCCCTTTGAATGGCGGCCTCAAGATCGGTGCTGTTGCCTACATGGGCACCCCTGAGTATGCCGGTTTCGCTGTAATAAAAACTACCATACAGAGACCGGTAAAAGGAACTGCCCGCATCGTTGGTCATCAACAGAGATGCAGCAGCCTGTCTGTTTCCGGTATTGGTGAGATAGTAAGACGCTGTTTTTTGGTCTCCTCCATACGAAGTGCTTCCCGTGAGTCGCATCCGGGCAAATGAGGTGGTGTTTTCCAGCAGAAATTGTTGCTGTGCCACACGACCATTGGTGAGGTACGATAGGTTGACATGACCGTGTACATGGGGATCTGCCTTGATGGGGGCAGCTTCCAGCAACACCACACCCGCCATGGCTGCCACGCCATATTTGACCGCAGCCGAACCCTTGATCACCGAAATCTTTTGGGCTGTAGAGGCGTCGATCTCCGGTGCATGGTCGATGCCCCACTGTTGTCCTTCCTGGGGTATGCCCTGGTTGAGCAACTGCACCCGTGTGCCATACAAGCCATGGATGATGGGCTTGCCCAGTGAATTGCCGGTGCGCAGCACACTTACCCCCGGAATGGTGGAGGCGATGGACGCCAGATCTTTGCCCTGCTGGCGGTTGAGGATGGCTTCTGCAACGGTATAATGTTGAAGGCCGATGCCGGTGCGCGATCGATTCTCACTTACCACCACTTCAGACAACATCTGTGAGTGGTGTTCCAGCGAAAAAACCAGGGTAGTATCTCTGTTTACACTTACATAAAAGCTCTTGCTCTCACAGCCCAGATGGGATACCTGAAAATGGTACTTGCCCCTGCATACCTCCTTTATTTCAAAGGCACCGCTTTCATCGCATTGGGCGCCCTGACCGGTCTCTTCGATGTACACGGTGGCATACTCCAGGCCGTGTTCGTGGTGCACATCATCTACCCTGCCTTTCACCACAAGGCTGCATTGCTGACCAACACTGTTGTAGGATATGGTTAAGGCTGAAAGAAACACTAAAAATCTTAAATGCAACATTGTTGCAAATATAGTCCTAAATGTCGAAAAAGTCAAGCTTCATCGTTTTTTTCAAGATAATTGCCGACTTGTATGAACTTTTTTAAAATTATTTTGTCTAACATTTTAGCAACAAATATTAAACAAAATGATAAATACTCAAACCGATGTAACCGAACTCATCCGTGGCAGCAAGATCAGGCTCACTGATTTGTCGCACGATGAGATTGGGGATGATCATATTTACACCGGCATCGATACGCCGCTCCGCAAAGACGCTTTTGAGCTCTCCGATAAAGAAAAGATGGACAAGATAGCCTATCACTTTGGAGAGATCATGCACACCCTCGGCCTCGACCTCACAGACGACAGTCTCAAAGGCACACCGCAAAGGGTAGCCAAGATGTACGTGCAGGAAATCTTCAGCGGTCTCAATCCCGCCAATAAGCCGAAGATTGCGCTCTTTGACAATAAGTACAAGTACCAGCAAATGTTGGTGGAAAAGGATATTTCTTTCTATTCCAACTGTGAACACCACTTTGTGCCCATCATCGGCAAGGCACACATTGCCTATGTAGGCAAAGACAAAGTGATAGGGCTTTCAAAGCTCAACCGCATCGTGCAGCACTACGCCAAAAGACCGCAGGTGCAGGAAAGAATGACCATGCAAATTGCAGAAGAACTGAAACAGGTATTACAAACCGAACACGTGGCAGTCATCATCGAAGCCAAACACCTTTGTGTATCCTCCAGAGGGGTCAACGATGATACATCCGCAACCGTGACTTCCTATTACGGAGGCAAGTTTTTAAATGAACAGACGAAACAAGAATTTTTACATTATCTGGGTTAGATAAAAGATTTCTAAGTTGTTAGTAATTAGGGTTTGATAAAGGGTCACTTTTGTGGCCCTTTATGTTTGATGCCATTTCGTTTTTTTATCTTTGTTGGATGACAACTGAAAATACAAAGCCAAGCCCTAAGGCACCGGAACCTAAGATTACAACCGTACAGCTCATCCACCAGGGTATAGAAATCAGCTATGCCACCGGCCCGGTACAAATCACGGTACTCAGTAAGCGCATGATCAGAATTCGTTACGCCACCGGCCTGCAATTTCAGCGCGACTTCAGTTATGCCATTGCCGACAAACATCCCTACCAGGGCGCATCCTTTACCCATGCGCTCAACAACGATATCGTCACCCTGCGCACTTCCCAATTGACACTCACCATTGACGGCCAAAAATCGATGGTCATAAAAGATAATAAGGGTGCTGTGATCCTGGAAGACAAAACACCACCTGTCTTCAACGAGCACTATGAAAATGGCAGTCACAAATGGGAATTATGCCGAAAAATTCAACACGGAGAACACTTCTACGGCCTGGGGGATAAACCGGGTCACCCGGATCTGCGCAACCACAGCTACACCATTTGGGGCACCGATCAATACGGCTTTTACAGTCATACCGATCCCCTCTACAAAAACATTCCTTTTTACATTGGCCTGCACAACCATCAGTGCTACGGCTTGTTTTTCGACAACACCTTCAAGTCGCACTTTGATTTTGGTAAAACCCACCACGACCACTGTGCCATCACCTTTGAAGGGGGAGAGATCAATCAATATTTTATCTACGGCCCTGAGATGCTGGATGTCTCTCGTCAATACACGCTGCTCACCGGTGTACCCGAATTGCCCCCCTTATGGGCATTGGGCTACCAGCAATGTAAATGGAGTTACTATCCCGAAGCCCAGGTAAGAGAGATTGCTTCATCCTTCAGAGAAAAAGACCTGCCCTGCGATGTCATCTACCTCGACATCGACTACATGGATGGTTTCCGTTGCTTCACCTGGGACAATGAAAAATTTCCGCAACCCAAAAAGATGATCGCCGATCTCAAAGAGCAGGGCTTCAAAACCGTAGTCATCATCGATCCGGGCATCAAGATCGATGAAAACTACCCTGTCTTCACCGAGGCCCTGGAGAAAGGTTATTTCTGTCGTAAGGGAGAAGGAGGCTACATCTCCGGTAAGGTATGGCCGGGCGATTGTTACTTCCCCGATTACACCCACCCCGAAGTCCGCAGTTGGTGGGCTGATCTCTTCCAGGACCTCATCGCCGATAAAGGCGTAGTAGGTGTATGGAACGACATGAACGAGCCCGCCCTCTTTGATGTGCCCAACAAATCCTTCCCCAACGATGTTCGCCATCATTTTGATGGTGAAGAAAGTTCACACAAAAAAGCGCACAATGTATACGGCATGCTCATGTCCAAAGCTACCTACGAAGGCGTAAAAAAATACACTTACCCCAACCGGCCATTTGTGATCACCCGCTCCACCTACTCGGGCGGCCAGCGATACGCTTCGGTTTGGACGGGAGACAACATCGCTTCATGGGATCACCTGTGGATCGCCAATGTGATGACGCAGCGCTTGAGCCTCAGCGGCTTTTCGTTTGTGGGTTCAGACATCGGTGGTTTCATCGATCCTCCCACAGCTGAGTTGTATGTGCGCTGGATCCAGTTGGCCTTGTTTCATCCCTTTTTCCGCACCCACAGCTCCGGCGACCACGGTGACCAGGAACCCTGGAGCTTCGGAGAAGAAACACTGGATATTGTACGCAAGTTTATCAAATTGCGCTATCGTTTTCTGCCTTATATCTACAGTACGTTCTACCAATACATCCAGGAAGGTACGCCAATGCTCCGTCCGCTTTATGCGTGCTATACGGAAGATATGCACACCCATTACCGCGCCGATGAGGTCATGCATGGTGATCACGTCTTGTACTGTCCTGTCCTGGAAGAGGGTCTCACGTCCCGTTCTATGTTTTTCCCACTGGGCAACTGGTATCATTATTTCACCCATCAAAAAATTGAAGGTGGCAGGGAACAGATGATCGAAGTCCCTCTCGACAGCTCACCCATCTTTATCAGAGAGGGCGCCATCCTGCCCCATTTCCCGGTCATGAATTATGTGGGAGAAAAAAAGGTGGATACTATAGACCTCTTCATTTTCTATAAACACGGTGAAGAAACTTCATTTTTATACGAAGACGAGGGTGATGGTTACGGCTACCTTCAGGGTCAGTCTTTGCAGCGCACCTTCCTCCTCAGATCAAGTGACAATAAGGTCCATATCTCCCAAATGATCACCGGCCAATATGAGGGTGGCTGCTCCATGTTCTCTTGCCATTTTATTGGCTTCCCCACCGCACCCCATTCTGTCTTTGTGGATGGTAAAGAAATCCGGGTTGTAGCCCAGCAACCCACAATGGTGAGTAGTCGTTTTGTGAGTATAGATGTTATTTTTTAAACATTAAGAGAATTGAGGGAATTAAGCTTTAAATAAAGACAACTGTCTTCATTACCTTCATTCCCTTAATGTTTCCAACGAACACAATCTCTTTCAAAGAAAACTTCTTTCATTTTCAACATTAAGAGAATTGAGGGAATTAAGTTATGAATCACTCATCAGGCAATTCCTTAAAATATTCATTCACCAATGGCCTTGAAGTCTTCGAAATGTTTTTTGTGAAAAAATTGATTAGTAAGCCCTGAGGCACTTCCAATAGTTTCATATAAGTATAAACCTGCGCCTCATGCACCGGCAGCAGATTTTCAATGGCCTTGATTTCAACAACCACACATTCATTGACCAATAAATCAAACCTCAAATCGATTTCAAGGTCTTTGCCATCATATATTAAAGGTACCTTTTGTTGTCGTCTGACAGAATAACCCATCTGGATGAGCTCATACCGTAAGCATTCCTGGTATACACTTTCAAGGAGGCCAACGCCCAAAGATTTATGTACCTTGATGGCACAACCGATGATGTCATAGGAGACACCCGTCACATACTTTTTATTCATAACGTCGAAGTTTGTTTCCAAAATTAATGGATTCTCCAACGCCGCGCCAGAATTTTTTATGCCCGTTCTTTTATCAGAATTACAACCTTAATTCTCTTCATTCCCTTAATGTTTCCAACAAAGACAATCTCTTTCAAAAAAAACTTCTTTAAATTTTTAACATTAAGAGAATTGAGGGAATTAAGTTTTAAGTTAAGACTGCTGCCTTAATTCTCTTCATTCCCTTAATGATTCCAACAAATAAAAATTGGAATAAGCTACCTATAACTCCCTAACCCAAATATTGCGGAAGCTCATGGGATTGCCATGGTCCTGCAATTTGATGGAGCCCATGCCGTGTGCATCATTTTTGGGCAGACCAATATACTCCGTAGTGCCTTTGATCTCCACATGGTTTTGGACGAGGATGCCGTTTTGAATAACCGTAAAATAACCGGAGGCTACTTTCACACCATCTTTGTTGAATACAGGGGCGGTGAAGATGATATCGTACGTCTGCCACTCACCGGGAGCCTTACAGGCATTGACCAATGGAATGTGTTGCTTGTACACAGCAGCGCACTGGCCGTTGGGGTAGGTACTATTGTTGTAATTGTCGAGGATTTGCACCTCGTATTTCTCCTGGAAGAAAACACCGCTGTTGCCGCGGCCCTGACCATTGCCCTCTACCACTGCCGGCGTACGGAACTCGAGGTGGAGCTGGCACGAGCCAAATTTTTGTTTGGTCTTGATGTCACCGGTACCTGCCTTGACAGTGACTATGCCGTCTTTGACTTCCCATTGGGCTTTGCTGCCATCTTTATCGCTGACCCACTGTTCGAGGTTGGTGCCGTTGAACAGGATGATGGCATCACTGGGAATGGGTGAGGTCCCCTGGAAACCTACTACCCTGGGAATGGGGTTCCAAACTTCGGTGGCTACCGGATCGGTGATTTGAGCATGGGCAGAAATAGAAAATGCGAGGGTGGTAAAGAGTGCGAATTTTCTCATGGATGAATGTTTGTCTTTTATTACGGTGCAATGATCGAAAAAAATCACCAAAGCAAGTCAAATAATCGCGATATTTGGGAAATAAAAAAACGAAAAATGAGAGCACACGAAATAGACTACTGGATCCACGGCGAAGAAATGCAATATGTGGAAATAGAACTCGATCCCAATGAAACCGTGATGGCCGAACCGGGGGGTATGATGATGATGGACGAAGAAATCAACATGCAAACCATCTTCGGCGATGGCTCACAGCAGGAGGGCGGACTGATGGGCAAGCTCTTGGGAGCAGGTAAAAGATTGCTCACGGGTGAAAAATTATTTATGACCGCCTTTACCAATATTGGTGGCTACAAAGCAAGGGTTTCCTTTGCCAGTCCGTATCCGGGTAAGATTATACCGCTGGATCTGGAGCAACTGGGTGGTAAAATTGTCTGTCAAAAAGATGCTTTTCTTTGCGCTGCCAAAGGCGTAAGTGTGGGCATCGAATTCAGCAAAAGACTGGGCCGGGGCTTTTTTGGAGGCGAAGGCTTTATCATGCAAAAGATTGAAGGAGATGGCATGGCCTTTATGCACGCCGGTGGTCACATCACAGAGCGTACCTTGGGACCTGGCGAACACCTGAGGGTAGACACCGGCTGTTTGGTAGGCTTTACCAAAGACGTAGATTACGACATCGTATTTGTGGGAGGCGTCAAAAACACCTTATTTGGTGGTGAAGGTTTGTTTTTTGCCAGCCTGATGGGGCCCGGTAAAGTGTGGATCCAGTCACTGCCCATTTCCCGATTGGCAGACCGCATCATCTCTGCATCCGGATCCTACGGAAGAAAAGATGAAGGCAGTATCTTAGGTGGCCTGGGCAACCTGCTGGATGGCGATGGTATATAAGCTTACGATTTAGAAAGGAAGCTGTCGATGGCTTGTCTGGAGAAATCAGAAAGCAAAAGCCGACCGCTGATGGCAGCTCTTTCTTCCAGCAGCTGATCCCAATTTTCGGTGCCCTGCCAAAAAACGCTTTTCAATTCGTTGAGGGCGGCAGGGTGATAGGTCAGTAGTTTTTGGGTAAAGACAGAGATGCCTTCATCCATGGCAGTTATGTCTTCGAAGACTTCCTGGTACAGACCTTTTTGTTGGGCATAGTCGGCACTTTGCCATATTTCCGGTGTGAGGGCCATCTGGCTGAAAGCGGCATTGCCCACTTTCCGTTCTACGGCAGGTCCGATGACAAAAGGTCCGATGCCTACTGCCAGTTCACTGAGTCGTACCGATGCGTGTTGGGTGGCAAATGTATAATCACAGGCAGAAGCAAGACCAACGCCCCCGCCTACGGCTTTGCCATGAATTCGGCCAATGACCAGTTTACCGCAAGTGCGGATGGCATTGATGACACCGGCAAAACCCATAAAGAATTTTTTGCTGCTTTCCATATCGCGGATGGAAGCCAGTTCTGTGAAGCTGGCACCGGCGCAAAAGCTGCGATCACCGGCACTTTTCAGGAGGATGACCCTGGTGTTTTCGTCTTTTCCGGCTTCCAGTACGGCTTCTCTTAAACGAGCCAGTTGCTGGCCCGGCATGGAATTTTGGGCAGGGTGGAAAAATTCAATGGTGGTAAGTCCGTTTACAGTATGTGTGTTTACGTAAGCTTCCATGGTTTATTTGGTTTGTGGGTTGTCAATGTAAAATTCTGTTCTTCGGTTGGCGGCCTTCCCTTCGGGGGTGTCGTTGGTGGCTACCGGCTCTTTTTCTCCTTTTCCTTCGAAAGATAAGCGGCCAGCTTGGATGCCAAGGTCAATCAGTTGGGTGTACACTGCCTTGGCCCGATCTGCACTGAGCTTTAAATTGGCTGTTTCATCGCCTACATTGTCGGTATGACCTACGATGCGGATGTGAAGCTGTGCCTGATCTTTGAGCATGGCAGCAAGGGCCTGAATTTCGGCAAAGGATGCGGCTTGCAGGATGGCAGAACCGGTTTCAAAAAAGATGTTTTTCAAAACGATGGGCCGGCTATCGGCAGGTGTAGGTTTGCGCATTAAAATGGCTTTGTATTGCGCGGCCTCCACCAAAAAGTTTTCACCGGTATCGAAATGCTCGCTGTGCAAGAGGTAACCCGGCATGCTTACGTGAAGCAACAATCTTTTTTTGACAGGAAGAGCAGATAGTAATTTGCCCCTTTCCGATAAGGCAAACACAAGGGTATCGTTGGCATCGACATCGATCATGATGACACGCGCTTCCAATGGGCGGCCGGTAATTTCATCGGTTACCGATACTTCCAGGTAGGATACAGGTTCCGGTCTCAGGGCTGGTGGCAGATCGAACTGTACAAGATCGAGGTTTCTTTCTGTGGCGCCAACGCTGTTGATGTCACTCGCATAGTAAGCAATTTTACCCAGGTGGTCGACGGCCAGACTGCCTTCGTCACCCTCGCTGTTGATGGGGTAGCCCAGGTTAACCGGTGTTGACCATTCTTTATTTTGCTCATCCCATTTCGACATAAAGAGGTCGAAGCCACCCATGCCTGTATGTCCGTTGGATCTGAAATAAAGGGTTTTGCCATCGCTGTGGAGAAAGGGCGATTCTTCCTGTCCTTCTGTGTTGATGGCGGATCCCAGATTGACAACGGCGCCCCACTTGCCTTCGCTTGTTTTTTGCACCATCCAAAGATCACTGCCTCCCAGGCTGCCTTTGCGGTTGGAAGAAAAGAGGATTTTCTGACCATTGCCAAAGAGGCAGGGTTGTGATTCCCAGGCCGGTGTGTTGATGCGGGGCCCCATGTTGACGGGCAAGGTATATGTTTCACCATCAAATTGGGTGTAGTACAAATCACAACTGCCAAAGCCGGTGGTTTTGTTGTTGCACATCGTAAACACGATGGTATTGCCATCTTCGCTGATGCTGTGCGCTGCTTCATTGTCAGGCGTATTGATGGCTTCGATGGCGGTTGCTACCGACCACTGTCCGGTCTCATTTTGATAAGAGATATAGAGATCTTCCTGACCCCGGATCCTGCGGGTAAAGACCATCGATTTGCCATCCAGCGAGGGTGATGGCAGGTATTCAGAATCGCCGGTGTTGATGTGGCCTTCCAGGGGTTTCAGGGTAATGGGTTGAGGATTTTTTCTTGCCTGGATCCTGAATTTGAGCGTCTTCAACTCTTTGTTGATGCGCATTCTTTTTTTGTCATCCGGTTGCCCTTTTTCCAGATAAGTTGTATAATAGCTTACTGCTTTCTCTTCTTCTTTTATAGCCAGGGCATTGATGGCAGCGGCAAAGTACATTTCAGGGTCGTAGCCGGGAGCAGCCTGAATGACTTCGTCGAAGATAAGTGCTGCTTTTTGCGGTGTTCCCATGTCGTAATACATGACGGCCTTTCTCAATGAAGCTTCATAAAAGTCCGGATGTTTTTTGAGGATTTTGTCCAGTTTTTTTTCTGCATCCTTGTATTTGCCCTGGCGAATCAGTTTTTGAGCCTCCTGGTATTCTTGTGTCAATTTACCGTCGAGCTGATTGACTCTAAAATAGTTTTGTGCATCCAGCTGGATGTGGATCAGTAGTAAGCTGCAAAGGGCAATTAAAAATCTCAAGCCAACACGCCTTTTAGAATCTGTTTGGTAATGAGGTAAGTGGGCTTCACCCCTTCAACACCGAGGCTGCCACTGGCCAGCGTACTGCCGGTTTCCAGCGGATTATCCGATGCATAGTAGGCGTAACGGAGCTTCACATTTTTCTGAATGTTGTTGCGTATCTTGCTATGCGCCTGAATGGCTTTTTGGTAGTGGGCTCCTTCCATTTCGAGGCCTACCACACCCCATGAGGATTTGAGAAAGTAAGTGAGGATATCTTTGTTTTGCAAAGAGGTACCCAGCACGGTTACCATTGGACCTTCGTATACACCCAGGCCGCTGTCGGCAAAGTCTTCTGCGCTGATTTCGTTGTCAAATGGATAATTGTCGGCAAATCCTTCCAGGATATGAGAGGTGGGAATCATGATATCTCCTTTCATTCCTTCGAGGATACCGGCTTTACCCATGATGTTTACCGATTGGATGTTTAAGCGATGTTTTTGACCGTCTATTTCCACCGGTTTGAGCAACTCATCGAGGGTTTCATAAGCCTGCTCACCAAAGGCATAGTCCATCACGATGATGAGCGGTGCATTTTTGTAGGTTCTTTGCGGTCTTATTTCCTCGGGCAATAATTGAACATCAATTTTTTCTAGGTCGAAAATTTGAACACCAATATTGGTACCGCTGGTGTCGTCCAATGCAATCATACCGTTGCGAAGGGCGTAATCTTCCACCATTTTTTTATAGTCTCCTTTTTTGTCCTGGCTAATGGTTTCTGCCAGCGACATCAGGTTTTGTGTTTTGAGTTTTTTGGAAAGAACCTGCGATGCATAAAGGCAATTCATAACACTGTGCAGGTTGGCACTGATGATGTGAATGGGTCGCTTAAGCCATTTGTTGCTGACGAGGATTTTTTTGATGGAAGATGCCCATTTATCGCCAAAAACGTGGTGGCCAAGCACCTCTCTCAGGGAAGATGAAAAGCTGATTTCCCTGTCGTTTTGCTCCAGCGCTTCTTCCATGCTGCGCCTGCCCAGCCAATAGACGATTTCAAAAAGGCTGTTGACATCTTTGGAAGCCGCAAATTTTTCGCATGCTTCCACCGTTTCACTGTAGGTACGACCCAGAATAGAACTAAGGTAGGTGTATCCTACTTCGGTGTTGATTTCTTCTCCGTTGTCTATTTGGTGAATGTATTCTTCGAGCATATGCCAGGATCGTTTCTTACGGTTTCTGGCGTCGAGGCTGTTTCTTCTGATCTTTTCTGCTTCGATGTAAAGGAAGGTGATGTGGGTGAGGATGTCGTAAATATCGCTGGCTCCTCTCGTCATTTCGATGTACATCTGTTCTTCGTCAATGCGATAACAGTTTCTCCGTCTCTTGGGGGGTACAATGGCGTCAAATTTGGAGTCTTCAAAACCTTCTCTGGAAATGAGGCGAATGTACCGGCTGGTTTCAATGCCTCTGGGCAGTCGTTCGAAGATGTAAAGCAAGCCATTGAGTTCTACTTTTTCGGGATCGGCAATAGAGCCGTATATTTCCGGTTTCAGTGTGAGCATAGCCTGAATCATGGCTTCACCTGAGACGCCCAGGGGTTTGTAACTGCCTCTGATGAACAGGTGGCGCATGGAAATGTACAATCGCTGGATGGCGGCTCTGCTTTCCTGTGCCCTGGATGGTTTATATTCTGCTAGACTCATAAACTGGTTTTACTGCATACTGCAAAAACTGCGCCGATAAGCGCCATTTTTGTGTAAAATTAGGCGCATTATGCCCATAATTTAAGGTGAACGAAAATTTAACCCCATTTTGCACGTCAAATGCCCATTATTTTGGTGTTTGGGGCCGCATTTTTTCCATTTCATCGGCAATGGCAGCTGACAGCTCATCTCCGCGTTCCCTGAGCTTTTGGATGATGGTCGCATGGTTTTTATCGTCTCTGTTTTGGCTGAGTTTCCATGAGGCTTCCGTTTTTTGGACTTCCAGTCTAAAACCACAAAGCCCTCTGAGGTGAGCCTTAAAATTGCTTTCAGTCATTTGAGCGATCGCAAAATGTTTTTGATTGGGGTCTTCGTATTGACTTACCAAATGGTGAAGGCCCTCAATGGTGGCAGACTCATCGAGTGCTTCGAGTTGTCCGTGAACATGGACTGCCATATAGTTCCAGGTCGGAACATTTACGTGGTCGTACCAGGAAGAGGAAATGTAGGCATGGCTGTGCATAAATATAGCGGTTGCTTTGGCACGGTGGATGATGTGCTCCACTTGTTCGTTGGCCCTGGCAATATGCCCGTACAACCATTGTTTTCCATCTTTATCCACCCAATGGAGGGGGGTGTGGGTGGTAAAAAGCTGATTTTGGTGGGTACTCACCAGGGTAGCAAAGCCATGTTGCCGGATATAAGCCTGTATAATATCGGCTCTGCCCTGGAGATTGAGGGGTGCGATGTACATCTTGCTGATTTTGTTAAAAAAAATGATTTTTGAGAAATCTTTTTTGCCGATAAAGATGTTTAATATTGCTGTGAAAATCAATAAAAACAAAGAAATATGTATCCAATAGAACTGACCACACCCATAGCGAAAGACCTTACAGATTTTGGATTTGAGGGACTTACAACCCCTGATCAGGTTTCAGCAGTGTTGGACCAAAATGAAGGTACGGTATTGATGGTTGTCAATTCTGTATGTGGTTGTGCGGCAGGAAATGCCAGGCCGGCAGCTAAATTTGCAGTAACCCACGGTAAGAAACCCAATAAAATGGTCACCGTATTTGCCGGCGTGGATACCGAAGCTGTAGCCAAAGCAAGAGAATACCTGCTGCCTTATCCACCGTCATCCCCTTGTATTGCCTTGTTTAAGGATGGCAAATTGGTACACATGATCGAAAGAAGGCACATTGAAAGCAATTCAGCACAGATGGTTGCCGACAATCTGATCGATGCGTTGGATACTTACTGTCAATAATTTATTTCCTTAGTTCTTCCAGGGCACCCTGGGTCTGATCCAGAAGGTTTTCCAGTCCTTTTTTCAGTTTTGATGCCTGGTGACGGGTCAATGCGCCGTAGTAGCGCCCGGTCAGTTCGTTGTACGTCTTTGCTTCTTCGGGCGTAAGATGCTGTTGATGTTTTGGGTATTCAACTTCTGTAAATTGAGTAAACTTTGACTCCATTTCTGTCCACTTTTGTTCATCGAAACCAGCTCCTTTGGTGCTGACTTCTTCAACGAAGCTTTCATATTTGGATAAAAAACTCTTTTTTTCAAAATCGGCTCCACAAGCCATGAGGGAAAATGCCAGAAAGGCAAACAGGAGGTTTTTCATGTATGGTTTTTGTACTGCATAACGTCAGGCATGCCCTCAATAGTTTCCAAAAGGTAAAATACACGCATTTAAAATACCCTAACCGGGGTAGCTGATCACATACAAACTACCCTGACTGGGTGGCCCTGCGCTTAATAGCGTCCCATAGCTTTGTAAAAAAAAACGATATGGCACGTTTTGCATTCAGGTGTTTACTTGTTTTCATTTTACTGATAAAGGGTACCGGCAGCTTTGCGCAGTTTGGTAGTCTTAAGAACAAGGTGAAAGAAAAAACAGAAGGTGCCAAAGAACAAAAGCAGGAAGAAAGTAAGCCGCCTCGTGCCGATGCACCCCCGGAGTCAGGCTCCCCCGCTGACAAAGCTCCCACTACTAAGGGAAAATCAGCCGGTAAAGAGCGTTCCAACAGCATTGAAATGGTGGAACCGGATTTTTCCAGTCAGGCTTTTAAACCCGCCGTTGCCTGGTATTCTCTGCTCAGCGATAATTGTCTTTATTTCAACAACGTAAATGGTCAGTTTAAATTCAACAACCTGGCTGTATCGTTTTTGCCCACCAAAACGAAAGATGGAAGGGATGCCGGTTACAAGACTTATAGCAAACCTTATGTGGCTTTGGAAATGGAAGTTTTTGATGTAAAAAACAATGTCACAAAAGCCAATCTGCTGTATACGGCGAGCCCGGACGGGGTACCGTTCCATACCATGGAATTGGTAGAAAATAAACCCGGTTATGATTGGGGAGCCACCTTGACAGATGGTTCCTATGAATGCCGATTTAAGATTGGGGGCGTTCCCTTTTACACCTTTCCATTTTCCATTATCAAGGTGGCCAATACAGACCCCTATGCCCCGGCTCCTTTTTTGTATTTCTTAAGAGGGCCCTGGCAAGAATGGGGCAGGGTTGAATTTGGACCGGATGAGGATTTCTTATTTAGCTTTTATCACACGTACGAGACCACCCAGATCGAAAATCAAGCGAGATACGACAAGACCTTTTCCTTTGAATACATGTACAAATTGAAACGCAACGGCAAGGTAGTTGCTGCGGCAGATTTGAACCAAAATAACAGTGCTTTTCAATGGAAACAAACCATGGTAGAAAACGGGTCCTACAACCGCTTTGAATCCTGGATGCTGGATTACCCTATCACAGCACAGGGAGCCAATGCAGGGAAAGAACGACCCTTTAAAAAAGCGGATTTAAAAGATGGCAGTTATACCATGGAGGTAACCATTAAACAAGATGGAAAAGAGACCACACACAGTTATCCATTTACCGTGACCGGGGGCAAAATTGATTCAGATCCTCAGGCCAACAGAAGTGTGCATACAGATGCCATGACATTGGTAGAGCAGGGCAGAAACTTTGTGTACATCCGCAAATCGAAATCTTAAAAAAACGATACTCAAGACACGTTTATAATGCGAAAAGGCCCGGTAACGATCGGGCCTTTTCCTTTTGTCAAAATTTCTAAAATGATATGTAATTACCGCATTTATTAAACGGCAAAACTCTCTCCGCAACCACAGGTTCTGCTGGCGTTGGGGTTGTTGAAATAAAACCCTTTACCGTTGAGACCACCTGAAAATTCAAGTGTTGTATTACACAAATAAAGAAAACTTCTTAAGTCCGTCACCACTTTTACACCATTGTCTTCAAACACCTGGTCATTGGGTTTGGATTCGTTGTCAAAATCCAGGTTATAGGTAAGGCCGCTGCAACCGCCACTGGTCACAGAGACCCTGACAAAATAGTCAGCACCCAGCCCTTCTTTATGGATGAGCTCGCTGATTTTTTCTTTTGCACTATCGGCTACAAATAACATCTTGTGATTATGCCTGGTTTTCTAATTGAGGAGCTTCAACCTCCAGTCCATTTTTCTTTCTGTAGTCTGAGATGGCCGACTTAATAGCATCCTCAGCCAAAACCGAACAGTGGATTTTTACCGGTGGCAGCGCCAATTCCTCCACAATATCCATGTTGTCAATGGTAAGGGCTTCATCTATGGATTTGCCTTTAAGCCATTCTGTGGCAAGAGATGAAGAAGCAATGGCAGAACCACAGCCGAAAGTTTTGAACTTTGCATCTGTGATGATGCCGGATACCTCATCCACTTCAATCTGAAGACGCATCACGTCACCACATTCAGGGGCACCTACCAGGCCGGTTCCAACATTCTTTTTACTCTTGTCCAAGGTTCCCACATTTTTGGGGTGTTGGAAGTGATCGAGTACTTTTTCTGAATAAGCCATGTTACTTTATTTGTTGTTATTAACTATTGTTTTGTCAATTGAGTTTACTAGTGTGCGGACCAGACCACTGAGTTGAGGTCAATTCCTTCCTTGTACATTTCCCAGATTGGGCTTAGATCTCTCATGTGGTTTACACCCTTACTTACTGCTTCGATGGCAAAATCCACATCTTCTTCTGTGGTAAATCTACCCAATGAGAATCGAATGGATGAGTGCGCAAGGTCGTCTCCCAGGCCCATGGCAACCAACACATAAGATGGTTCCAGGGAAGCTGATGTACAAGCTGATCCGGAGGATACTGCTATGTTTTGATTAAAGGTCATCATGAGACCTTCTCCTTCTACGTGTTTAAAGGAAATATTGGTAACATGGGGCATTCTGTGCTCCTTGTTGCCATTCACATACGTTTCTTCCAATCGGCAAAGACCATTTTCCAGTTTGTCTCTGAGTGCAGATAGTCTGGCTGCATCCGACAACATTTCGGCTTTTGCAATTTCAGCTGCTTTACCAAAACCCACAATGCCGGGTACGTTGAGTGTGCCGGATCGCATTCCTCTTTCATGACCGCCGCCATCCATTTGGGCTGTAACCTTTACCCTTGGGTTTTTGCGACTTACATAAAGTGCACCCACGCCTTTGGGACCGTACATTTTGTGAGAGGTAAAGGCCATGATGTGAACGCCGGTTTCCCTCGGGTTTACCGGAATTTTTCCAACCGCCTGGGTAGCGTCACTCATGAAGAGCACACCTTTTTCAGCACAAATGGCACCAATTTCTTTCATGGGTTGAATCACACCCGTCTCATTGTTGGCCCACATGATACATACCAGGATTGTTTTATCGGTGATGGCTGCCTTCAACTCATCGAGATTGATGCGTCCGTCGGGACCCACTTCAAGGTAGGTTACCTGTCCACCGGATTTTTCAATCTTCTGGCAAGTATCCAGCACTGCTTTGTGCTCAGTTCTGGTGGTAATGATGTGATTGCCTTTTGACGCATACATTTCGTAAACGCCTTTGATGCCTAGGTTGTCGGATTCAGTAGCTCCGGAAGTAAAGATGATTTCTTTGGGGTCTGCATCGATAAGTGCTGCCACTTGTTCCCGTGCGTAATCAACCGCTTCTTCTGCAATCCACCCGAAAGGATGGCTTCTGCTGGCAGCATTACCCGGTTTTTCATAAAAATACGGCAACATGGCATCAACTACCCTGGGATCTACCGGAGTAGTAGCGTTATTGTCTAAATATATCAGCCTTTTGGTCTCCATTAAGGGAATTTTTATGCAAATATAACGCTACTTCAGTGTTTTTGTTTAGACTAAATCTTAACAAGGATAAAGATTTGTAAATTTATTTTTTATTAATGCATAAACTTTTGATTTTGCTTACCTTCAATATGAATGAATTGATTATCAGTGGTTAATAGGACATTCAAGTCTTAAATTCATCCATTTCGACCAAAACAATGTGCATGTGGCTTCGTTGTTAAGCATTATGGTCAACAAGCAGAACATATTATTTTACGATGGCCGTTGTGGCTTGTGCCAGGGTTCGGTCAAATGGCTATTGAACCATGAAAGTAAAGATGCGCAAATTTTGAAGCCATTGTTTTTTGCCTCCCTCGATTCTGTTTGGGCAATCAATCTTCCAGAAGGCTTACCTGATTCTATTGTGTACCTGGAGGGTGATCGCTTGTATACCAAAAGCGCAGCCGTCTTTGAATTAAGCCAACGATTGGCCTACCCCTGGAAAATCGTATTCTGGTTTCGTTTTTTACCCGCCTTATTAACTGATTTAATTTATGACGTTGTTGCCAGGCTGAGAAAATGGACACGCACGCAGACACAGCTGTGTGATACCATTAAGCCAGAATGGAAAGCGCGATTACTTGTGTAATGGGTTGTTTTTGGCGTTTTTATCGTATTTGACGATCACATGGATCCATAGCGATCGAGAAAGTCGGGCTGTCTTAAAGTAGGTAAGTGCCACGAAAGCGAGCAACAGCAAAAACGACTGGTTTACACTCCACTTCAACACGATCAGGCAGAAGCCGATGATAAAGAGATAGAGAAAGCCGGTAGCTATATAAGATAGAAACATTGCCCCATAATAAAAGCCGGGTTCAGGCATGGTTTTTTGTCCGCATACTTCGCAATGGTCGACCATGTTGAGGGGGTTGGAAAACTCAAAAGGTTCGACGTAAAGTTTTCCTTCTCTGCACCTTGGGCAACGATACTTAAAAATGCTGGATACAATATTCATACCTCAATTTTTACAAAGATGGCAAATTTGGCGAAGATTGTGCGTAACCTGGGTTACGCATTAGGCTTTTGCGGTAATAATATACTGATAATCAAGTGTTTTAGTGTCAACAACGGGATCGATAAAACCAGCGGCTTTCAATATTTCCTGTACTTTGTCGGCCTGAATTATTTTATAGTCCTGGGCAATACCAGAAATATTGGATGATTTAAAATCGACCACCATCAATGTATCACCCGCATTCATAACACTGTGCAGTTTGCTGAGGTACTCCTGCTGCTTCTCTATGTAGGCGAGGGTATTGATGATTACAATGATATCGCACTCTCCTTTTTTAATCATCGGATCGTCGGCTTTCACCAGTCGGGTTTCAATTTTATTTTGAATCTCCGTAGGCAAGTTGACGGCAAATTCATTGATGATGGCAATCATATTGGTATCGATGTCCGTGGCAATGATTTTTTTTGCTTTAAAAGCCATTCTGAACGTAAAATAGCCTGTGCCGGCACCAATATCTGCTATGGTTTTGTTGGACACATCACCCAGTTTTTCGATGACCAGCTGGGGTTTTTGCCATGATGATCGACCTATATTCGTTACTTTGTTCTCTATGGTGTTTTCCACAACCGGTGGGGCAAAAGTCATTTGATTCTCATTACATGAACCCAGGCCCAGGAATGCTGATAAAATCAATATTTGGGCAAATATTTTGTGGAATGAATTCAAGGTGGTTTTGTTTGCTATTGCAAAAATAAGTTTCCGCCGGCTTATTGCAGCCGACCGGGACTTAAAATCGACCAGTTGGAGTTATCCTTCGTCCAACAGCCTATGAGGTGAATTCCAATAAACGCTCTTTGATGTAGTTGTCGAAGTGCTGACCTTCCTTGTCCAGGAATTCCACTTCAACGGGCAGTACAAAGACCGGCACTTTGGCATCCATCAGTTTTTGCCGAAAAGGAAGCAGTCTCACAGCATCTTTTTCCGTAGTGAGCACATATCGCACCCGGGTGTTTCTTTTGAAAAAAGTACGGATGATTTCATCGACATCCTGTGATGTGAAATAGTGGTGGTCTTCAAACTCAATGCTGCTGTAACTCAGGGCGGTTTTTTTGAGGTACTCGTTGAGATAAGCCGTATTGGCGATGGCCGAGATGAGCATCACATCGTGTTCCTTGGTGATTTCCATGGTGTACCTCGCATCGTAAAACTGGTAAACGCGTCCGTAACGATACCGGGTAAAAAATACTTTTTGATGATCCAACGGCGATAATTCTTCGATCAATTCTTGTTTTTGATCCGTTGACAGATGATCAGGGCATTTGGTAACGATGATGACATCGGCTCTTTTATAGGCCGACCGCCATTCCCGCAATCGCCCGCCCGGCAACAGAAAATCGCGGGTAAAAGGTTGATCAAACGGGGTGAGTAAGATTTGAATATACGGTTTGACGGATCGGTGTTGAAAGGCATCGTCTAATAAAATGGTTTGAATGCCCGGATAGCGCTGCAGGATTTGGGGAATGGCCAACGCCCTGTTTTCACACACCGCTACGGTAAGGCCGGGAAATTTTCTGGCGTACATCAAAGGCTCATCTCCCGACACAAGGGCTGTATCGCCGGGCGTTACGAATCTGAAGCCCGTTGTTGAGCGGTTGTATCCCCTGCTGAGGGTAGCCACATAGAGGTAGGGAGCCAGCAGGCGAATGAGGTATTCAATGTGAGGTGTTTTTCCTGCTCCGCCTATGGAAAGATTGCCTACGCCTATCAAGGGCAGGCTAAACCGGGATGATTTGATCACCTCTGCATCGTACAGCATGTTTCTGAAAGATACACCCAGGCCGTACAGAAAGCTCAATGGCGATAAGAGGATGGCCAGAATAAAGCGACGCATTATTTTTTGCCCAGAAGGCTGTTATATTTTGCCTGGTCTTTTAAAATAGCGATGGCTTCATCTACTTCCTTGTCTCTTTTCAATCCTATTTTGGTCTTTCCTTTTTGATAGAAATAGCGGGAAATGATTTCTTTTTCTAATTCAACTACGATTTCATCCTTGAATTTGACAAGGTCTTTGGTTTTTTCACTCTCCAGCTTGTCTTTCATGGCCTTGATTTCCGCACCGATGGTAGCTTTTAAATCTGCATTTTTATTGCATTTTTCCTGCAGAAGGTTTATTTCTTTTTCCGCTTCTTTATTGAAACTGAAATTTTTCTTTTTCAGGTAAGCCAGAAAATCATCGTATGCGGTAAAAGAAAAGTCATCAATATTTTTTATGGAATCGTGTTTCAGTACGTATTCGTTGGTATACAGGAATATCATTTTCTGATCCAACAAAGCCTGGGTTACTTCTGCCATTTCGTGGGCGGGCAATTTTACATCCGGTGTTATGCCCCCTCCGTCCAAAACGGTTCGACCGTTGAGTGTTTTGAATTTCGATCTTTTGTTATCGGGTATATCTACGGGTTCCCCATTTTTGTATTCCACTCCCTGGATACAACGACCGGAAGGAATGTAGTATTTGGAGGTGGTGATTTTTACCCTGTTGTTGTAGCCCAGTTCAAAGGTGTTTTGCACCAGGCCTTTGCCATAGGATCTTTGACCAATGATTACCCCTCTGTCTCTGTCCTGGATTACCCCGGATACGATTTCACTGGCGGAAGCTGATTTTTTATTGATAAGCACAGCAATGGGAATATCCAGATCATAAGGGATGGCCAGGGTTTTGAAACTCTGGTCTTTTTCTTTGACCTTGCCCCTGGTAAACACCACTTCAGCATTTTTGGGAATGAACAGGTTGCATATATTGACAGCTTCCCGGAGCAAGCCCCCTCCATTGTATCGAAGATCGAGTACAAGCCCTTTGATGGCGTTGCTGTCACCCGCTTCTCTCTTCAGTCTTTTGAGTTCTTTTTGAATGTTGGCACCGGCATTGTCTGTAAATACCGTCAGGTGGATATAAGCAATGCCATCGGAAACCACACCGGCATAGGGCACGTTGGGTATGTTGACCTCTCCGCGCTCTACATTGACCACTTCAGTCTTACCGGATCCATGTCTTTTGATTTCCAGTTTAACAGGCGTGCCGGCTATACCCCTGAGCATGGTCTGAATGTCTTCTGCTTCTTTACCTTTGAGTACTTCTCCGTTGATAGAAAGCAGTTCATCACCGGCTTTTATACCTGCTGTTACGGCAGCCCCTCCTTCCATCAGGTCGGTGATCATAATTTTATCTTCGGCCAATACAATACTGGCGCCAATGCCCTGAAAACGCTCATCATCTGAAATGCGATAGCGTTCCACCTGGGACTCGGAAATATAATTGGTAAAAGGATCCAGCGATGAAACCATGGCATCGATGCCGATGCGCATCAGTTCGGCAGGATCTATTTCATCTACATAGTTTTTATTGAGCTCCTTAAAAACATTGACAAAAATTTCGACGTTTTTAGAAATTTCAAACATCCTGTCGCCATCTTTTAAGCCAATGGCAGAGACTCCGACCAAAAGACAGACCAGCAAAACGATTACTTTAACAGGTTTTTTTAAAATTTTCATTATTTCAATTTTCTAAAGGATAAACGGTGTGGACACCTCAAATGGTTCAGCAAAGCTAAAAGAATGTAAACCGCCTTTTAAGGAGAAAGGTTTTGATTCAGGAATTGTAAGACGAGCTGAGTAAATACTTCCGGTTGATCAGCGTGCACCCAGTGGCCTGCATTTTCGATACTCACCAGTTGGCTGTGGGGAAACTGGCTATGGATCAGGCTTTCGTCCGTTGGCAAAATGTAAGGTGATCTTTCTCCTTTTACGAACAACGTTTGTTTGTCAAAGTGGGAAGTCGCATTGCCCACCTTGTCGAGGATGGAGAGGTAGGAACTTTCCAGCAAGGGATAGTTCATTTTCCAATCGTAACCTCCTTCTTTTTTTCGCTGGAGATTTTTCAATAAAAACTGGATGGTCCCTTCATCGTGGAGCCTGCTTTTAAGGAAGTCGTATATTTCCTGCCTGTCTTCTTTTTGGTCGGCTTGCACATCGCGGATGGCTTTAAAAATTTCTTCATGGCCGCCCGGGTAAGTTTTATTGCATATATCTACGACCACCAGTTTATCGATGTTGTCTCCATGGTCAAAGGCCAGCTGCATGGCCGTCTTACCCCCCATGGAATGGCCAATGATGTGTGCTTTGTAGATCCAATTTTGCTCCATAAAAGCAGCGAGATCGGCCGCCAGGGTAGGATAATCAAATTGTTGGGTGAAGGGAGACTTGCCGTGATCTCTCTGATCCACCAAAAAAACCATATATCCTTCTGCAGCTATTTTTTTCCCGATGGTTTGCCAGTTATCCAGCATTCCAAATAAGCCATGAAGGATGATTACGGGGTGGCCTTCGCCAATAACTTTATGATTTAATTCCATATGTGATTACATAAAAAAGGGGGCAAAAGCCCCCTTTCGTATTTGCTTGTTATTTGTATCTGACCCTTACGTTTTCTGACACCCAGCAACCGGTATTGACGGTGGCACCTTCTTTGATACCCCTCATAAATCCGGTTTCAGAGTCCGGCATAGAACCATAGTAGCTCGACATTCTAGCGCTGGCTTCATCTGCAACTTCAGGATCAATAGACTTGGCATAGGCGTACTTGTCAATGGCAGCCAGGATTACCAATCTCTGGTTCCATGCATCGCCGCAAGAGCGGGCAGCTTTACCGTACATATCGCCGATAAGCATGTAAGGACGGCCCCATCCCGGTTTCAATTTGGCAGCTTCATAAGCAGTAGCTCTGGCTGTAGTATACTGACTGAGTTTTCTAAACTGGATAGAAGCTTTGGAAAACAGCATGGTTGCTTTTTTATCCGCATTGGATTCTGTGCTGATGGCTTCGTCGTATTTGGCAACAGCTTCCACAAATTTGCCTTCTTCGTATAATTTTTTAGCTGCATACGCCGGATTGTTGGCTTCCAGCTCTTTTTGCATTTCAGCATTTTTGGCAACAGCATATTTTTCCCACTTGGCTTCCACCTGCATCAGAAAAGGATCATCATCCGGACATTGTTTTTCCTTGAGTTTTTGGATGATCTTCTTCATCACATCCGGATTGTCGGGATCACTCTCGTATTCCGGCTGGAATTTATCTTTAAAGAAAGTATAGTCAAAAAGTTCGTCTTCAATTTTGGCAAAAGTGCCATTCATGTTTTCTTTAGCCTGGGTATAATATTCTGCCAACGACTCGTTGTTGTTGATGTTGTAATCGGCTACATCATTGAGTTTGGTATACAAATCAATGGCTTCATTTTTGGGCATGCCGTTGTTTTTAAACTGATAAACCACAATGCTGGCAGCCGGATCAAAGATGATGTATTCGTTGTTTACACCACCAAAAGACAAGGCATTTTTGATTGCCTCGAGGTTTTGAGAATAAGGCACATTGAGGGTATAGTACATATCGAAAGCCAGTCTGCCATATGCATAAGCGATCTTATTGTTTTTTTCTTCTTCAGAATTCACCGTAATTCCGCCCGATTTGGCGCAGTCGATGTACTGATTGTATAAGGCAATCAATTTTTCCTTGTACATCTTTTTTTCAGCATCATCTTTTGCCTGGGAGAACTTCCACTTGATGATTTCGGCTCCGTCCCAATACTGTGACTCTCTTTTACCATCTGCCAAAGGTGCTTTGCTGAAAACCTTTTCCCAGTTTTCTGCTGCGGTTGGCCAGTCTTCTACTTTCAGTGCCTGTTTGTAGATAACGTGATGATTTTCCAATTCGTCCTTCATAGGGGAGTTGTTCCATGACTCACACTGTGCACTGGCATCAACCACCCACAGCATGGCACCTAACAAGAACAAAGAACTTTTAAAGCGATACATTTTTACTAAGTTTATTTAATTGTTAATTGTATTTTCTCTTGATGAACCACTCGTCATCATTGAATGTAAATCCGAAGTTGATCTTTATGTAGTTTTCCTCAATAATGGTCCCACTTCCTTTTCTTCCTATGTCCAATCCTATGTCTGCGTGTGCAATTTTTCTTTGAAATACAAACGGAAGACCGGCACCAAATGTTACACCGTATTGCGACAGCTGCTCTCCTATTATCAGCCTGGGATCTTGTCTGTAATATGCGCCATATTTATAAAAGGCTCTCTTCCAGAAAGAAGTATAACTTTTGTAGTTTGGCCTGTAGTAGCCGCCCATTGCAAACTGCCAGGCATTGCCAAGGCTGCCTTCGACCTCACCGGTAGCTTCGTTGTAATAAGATGACCAGCCGGCATATTTGTATTCCAGGCCAATACAACTTTTGTCACCTGCCTGGTACATCACACCCCCTCCCAGTTCGAAGGGTAGTTTGCCCTTGCCGTTAAAGTCCACTTTATTGGAAAAAGTATCAGTAACGATGGAGGTGGTACCAATGAGTTGTCTGGTGATGATGATTTCATCTTTTTGGGTGCTAAAACCAAAACCCGGAGAAAGGGTGAGGCCAAACCTTAAAGTCCTGAGGGGAATAGAAGGATTGTCGTGTGCTTGTTTTGCATTTAATTGCAAATGATAAATCAAACCGGTCTTGATGCCAAAAGAACTCAGATGGTAGCTGCGCGTATAAAAGTTGTTAAAGGCATTGTCCAAATCTCTGAAGATGATGTCTTTTGAAGCATTGATATTTCCAAACAGGTAAGAAAGATCAATACCGAAGGCCAGATTTTTATAAGAGATACCATTAGACCAGTGGAACTTGTAGGTACCTCCACTGCCGGTGTAACTTCTGTCAAAAACACCTACATCGGGCAGGCTGTCAGTGGAAGAAATATTATAGGCAGACCTTGTGTATCGGTTGAGGCCAAAAGCCATGCCGAGTTTATATTTTTTTCTTGCGGTCTCATAGGCTTCATTGATCGGGTTTCTCAACGGAAAGCCCAAAGCAATATAATCCAGATTGCCCGACCAGTTTTTGGCCTGGTTGGATCCTTCGCTAAACGTTGAATTTTTTGCATTGGCGCCCACTTCATAGGCCGAGGTACCCAGCAAGGAAACCGAGGCCGGATTGGCTAAATTGATGTGAAACCTGTCGATATTAGCAATGCTCAGATGCCCCATGCTGCGGTAGGCAGAAATTTCCTGATCCGCAAAGTCACCCAGTCCATATCTTGAATAAGGATCGTTCTCTACCTTTTGTGCAAAAACAGACAGGGGCAGCAAACAAAATAATATGAAAAATTTCTTCATTATGTTATCGTCTAAAGATTAATGCATTGTCTCCGCATTAAACCTTAAAATTTTATTTAAACCCAATAAAACCAAATTTGGGTTTGCAAATATCTTAATTTTTAGGTGTTTAGCAAATAATATTGCGTCGCCACCGGTTAAAACAATGCGGGCATCCGGGAAATTTTTCCGGCTCTCTTCCAAGAACGAAGTAATTTCATAAATCGCACCTCTGACGGCTCCATTTTGTAGTGCCGAAACTGTATTGAAGCCCAAAAAGGAATTGTGGTACTCAGCTTCCACCAGGGGAAGCTTGCCGGTATAATGGTGCATGGCTTTTAATCTCATGGTGATGCCCGGGGATATATTACCCCCCAAAAAACAGCCTTCGGCATCTATAAGGTTGGTGGTAATACAGGTGCCGGCATCAATGAAAACAACCGGTTCTCCCGGAAACAGGGCATTGGCAGCCACAGCGGCAGCAACCCTGTCTTTGCCCAGGGTTTCGGGGCTCTGGTACTGAAGGGTTATGGGTAAGGGGGTGAGGTGGTTGAGGACAATGCAATGAGGATGGCTCTTGATAAAGGTGTCAATGTTTTCATCAGTTGCCCGGGTAGAGGACAGGATGATGTTTTTGATGTGGTATTTAGCCATCAGCTGTTGATGGTTTTCCGCCAAAAACCCGGCATTTCTTTCTAAATGCAGGATTTCGTCACCTTCAAAGACCGCGGTTTTTACGCGGGTGTTGCCAATATCGATGCAGAGTTGCATCAATGCCTGAAGTGTCTGACTCCGGTGACCACCATGGCCATTTCATGTTCATCGCAGTAGTCGATGCTGAGCTGGTCTTTGATCGAACCACCGGGTTGGATGACAGCTTGTATGCCTGCCTCATGGGCGATGGCCACACAATCCGGGAAAGGGAAAAAAGCATCAGATGCCATGACAGCGCCCGATACGTCGAAGCCAAATTTCCTGGCTTTATCAATGGCCTGGTGACAGGCATCTACCCTCGAAGTTTGACCGCTGCCCATGCCGATCAGCTGGCGGTTTTTCACCAAAACAATGGTATTGGATTTGAGGTGTTTAACGCACAGGTTGGCAAATTGTAAGTCCTTCATTTCTTCATCGCCGGGCTGCCTTTTGGTAACCACTTTCCAGGCCTCCACATGGTGTTTATGAAGATCGATATCCTGCTTGATGACCCCATTTAACAAAGATTTTACGCTGTGTCTTGCGGTGGGATATTGTTTGAGTTTGAGGATAATTCTTTTTTTCTTTTCCATCAATACCTCCAGGGCTTCCTCGGTATAGGAGGGGGCAATAAGGATTTCATAAAACAACTTATCGACTTCCTGAGCAGTGGCTTTATCTACCTCTGCATTGGTAATAAATATACCACCAAATGCCGAAACCGGATCCGCTGCCAGGGCTGCATTCCATGCTTCCAGAATGGTAGGGCGACTGGCTACGCCACAGGTATTGGTATGTTTGATGATGGCAAAGGTAGGTGTGTTGTCATTAAAGTCTGACATCAGAGCCATAGCAGCATCCACATCTACAAGATTATTGTAAGAGAGTTCTTTTCCACCCAAAAATTCAAAAATCTCGTCCAGGTTTCCATAAAAAGTGGCTTTTTGGTGGGGATTTTCGCCGTATCGAAGATTTTGGCCCGGACTTACACTCAATTTCAATGCTGAAGAATGGGACGTAAGCTGGGCGAAATACTGGTAAATAGCTGCATCGTAATGGGAAGTAACTTCAAAAGCAGCCGCAGCCAGGCTGCGTCTTTGCTCGAGTTGCGTCATGCCATTTTGGGTAGTAAGCAAGTGTAAAAGGGTATCGTATTCACTTTGAGCGGGTATAATTACCACATCTTTGTAGTTTTTGGCAGCTGCCCGGATCAGGGATATACCGCCTATGTCGATTTTTTCTATGATGGCAGATTCTTCGGTGGTAGAAGCCACGGTCTTTTCGAATGGATAGAGATCGACGATTACCAGGTCTATGGTGGGTATTTCAAATTGATTGAGTTGTGACAGGTGTGCTGCTTCTCTTCTGGCCAGGATGCCGCCAAAAACCTTGGGGTGGAGTGTTTTGACCCTGCCATCCAGGATGGAAGGATAACCCGTAAGGTCTTCAACCTGAAATACTTCTGCACCAAGTTCGGCAATAAAATCCGCCGTACCCCCGGTTGAGTACATTTTGATGCCCAGACGGGTTAATTCATGAATGATGGGTGCTAAACCCGATTTATCAAAAACGGAAATGAGTGCATTTTGAATCCTGGCTTCCATAAAATAATATTTGCTGAAAGCGTGTAAAATTAAGGCTTTACAGGCATATTATATTGTGAAATTAAAAAAAAGAAAAGAAAATATTTTGAGGTGCAGATTCAGTTGAATTATTGACGGAAAAAGGCAATTTAGTGTTTAAAAAGACATATCCGTTATTGATAAAAGCAGTATTTTTGGCATTCTTAAACGATATTTTACATCAATTTTAAAACTTCTATTATGATGAAAAGCTTTACAATTTTTAACAAGCTTGCCTTCACATTTGCCCTTGCTATCATGGGTGTTGTGCTCAATGCACAGGATGTGATGGTGTTTAAAATCGCTTCTCCGGCGGGCGCTGCAGGTACTTACACTTTGTACAGATCTGCATTCGGTCCCCAAGACAGCGATGAAATCCTGGACAAGACCATTAAAGTTGCTGATCCTGCCCTGGCGTGCGGCACATTGAGCAACGACCAGACCGGTTTTATTACCTTTGTTGACAGAGGAACCTGCAACTTTGTAGACAAGGTAAAAAATGCCCAGTCTGCCGGATCTGTTGCTGTAATTATCTGCAACGATGACAGAGATGTTATCAATCCGGGTGGAGACGATCCGGGAGACATTACCATCAAATCTTTCCTGATGGAAAAACCAGACTGCGACAAGATCAAAGTTGCTTTGGCAGCAGGTGCTGTAAACGGAAACATTGTGGTAAGACAGTGTGAGCCGGTTCCACCATCCAATGCAGTATGGGGTCAAAATCCGGGTGAAGGTGACTTCAACGATGGATTGAATGGCTGGACCATTACCACAGAAGAAGGAAAAGGATGGATTTGGAATGCAGACGGCGATTGTGTTGCCTCTTTCTCTCCCAATCCATGTAACATGAACACACCAACCATTTGCAATGGTGCTGTTTCTATCAACAGCAATGCTTTGGATGTAAGTGGTGATTGCCAGGCGGTTTGTACCAGTGCCATCATTTCACCAAATATTGATTTGAGCAACGTAGATATTTCTGCATTGTCAATCCAGTTCAACCAGGCTATCAGAGAGTTCAACTCTGCTTACTTTGTTGTTACCAGTTACGACAACGGTCTTACATGGCCTGATACATTCTCTATCAACAACGATGTATTCTCAAACGACGCGTTTGTATTCAATCAGGTGGTTAGGGTAGGTCTTTGCGGAGTTCCAACTGACATCACTCAGTTGAGAATTCAATTCCTGATCGATGCCAACTATTATTTCTGGGGTATTGATGATGTATTCCTCGTAAACGAAGCATACGCAGATCCACAGGCCAACAACAACTTCTGGGCCGTGGCACCTTCATTGAAGACTCCTGTAAGTCAGGCTACTGACTTCCCATTGTTGTCAGATGTTAGAAACAATGGTGCTGTACCTTCACCCAATACTGTATTAACTGCAAGAGTATCCAGAGTGGGAGCTAGTGGTTTGACAGAAATTTACTCACAAACCAATGAAGATCGGAAGAGCGT
>CALJKQ010000177.1 GCA_937973565.1 uncultured Saprospiraceae bacterium
AAATCACTAAATTCGGGGAATGATTTTTATATTCAAATCGTTTTGGACAGGTGTGCCTTGTGATAATTATTTCACCCCATGCCCGCTGTCAAATCCAGCACATAAAAATAAAAGTTTTCGGATTTGAAGTTTTCATCGGTGAAGGATTGCCAGAGTTTGAGGAGGGGAAATCTTTTTTCGTCGATGGGTGTGTTGCTCACGATGATGAGGCCGCGTACCTTTTTGTATTTGGCAAAGAGGATGAGTTCGGTTTGGGTGGGGACGTACACTTTTTGCAGCCAGTGGAAGTAGGTAAAGGGTGTGCCGGAGGGCAGCTGGTACATTTTGCGGTCTGCGTAGGCGGCAGCGGCGGCGGTCTCAAATTTGTTGAGGGAGACGATGGGTACGTTGGCCGGAATTTTTTCTGCTATGAAGGCACCGGCTGCTTTGGCATTGGAGAAAGGCAAGCGGATGTCTTCGCGGATGGCTTTGAGGTTGTGGATGATGGGTGCAACACAAAGGGCGAGTACGATGCCTGTTTGCCACTTGGTAGATGAATAGGTCTGGCTTTGGATGAGTCGCAATACCATAAAGGTAATAAAGAGCATGCCCCATTGACGGACCCCACCATTGAAGACCAGGGTGCTGAATACCACAAAGCCGAAGACTGCCAGCAGCCAGGTTTGGTATAATTTTTTTTGTGGGTAAAAGACTGCTGTGGTCGTCACAAGCGCAATAAAGGACAACAAAATGCCTGTAGAGGATAAGCCGCCGAAGGAAGTATCCGTAAAAAAGCCGATGCCAAAGGTATTGCCCAGCATGCCCTGAAAGGCGAGCTGAAGTTTTGTGAAAGAGAAACCTCCCTGCACATAGGCTCTCGTAAAATCGTCTTCGTTGCCGCGGGGGAAGACAGAAATGATGAAGATGAGCAGGCCTGTTGCCAAAGCGATAATTGGCGTTTTGTGTTTGGTCCAGCCATCTTGCCATACCAGGTAAAAGAGCATGACCATGGCCATCATGGCACCGTAGACTTCGGTCTGGCATAGTAAGATCAGAGAGGCAATGGTGGACAGGTTTTTACCACTTTTGAGCGAATGCACAAACCACAGCGCCGTAAGTACCACCAGGATGTAGCCCCGGTTGACGATGCCGTATTCAAAAAAGAGGAAATAAGACAGCGCGAAGGCCAGTTTTTCGGCAAGGCTCAGTCCCTGGTGTCGGAACAATAGAAAGAGCGCTACACCATAGGCCAGCAAATGAGCGAGGCTGAGTAAGATATCTTCTTTAGCCAGGGTGGAGAGAAAGGTCCAGGGTTTGAGGTAGAGGTACCACAGGGCAGGGTGTCCCTCGTAATTGAGGAAGCCCAGGATTTGGGCGAACGACATATCCCTGGCTACCAACCAGGCCTGCCATTCGTCTTTCCAAAGTTCGTGAAAGTTGAACTTAAGGATGGCCACCGCCATAAGCAGTGCCAGGGGAATGAGGTCTTGTCGGCTGAATTTCAAAGCTGTGAATTTTCCTGCCAAAGATATAGCATTGTTTACTTAAGAGGATGACGCTACGACGGCAAAATGCAAAGAGGACAAACTTTGTTTTTGGGTGATGAGCACGCAGGGAGATCTTAATTTACTGAGCATCAAGCCAAGAATAGGCAGTGTATGATGAATTCAAAATGCAGTTGTTGGTGGGGTTGCGTTAATATTTCATTAAATGACGACAGACACCTAACTCAAGCCAAAAACTTGCGTTATTTGTAAAAAAAATGAAGATGAAAAAATACTTTATGCTCGCCCTTTTGGCCTTTGGCATGATCAACGCACAAGCCCAAATCGGCAAGTTGCTGGACAAGGCAAAAAAAGATGCCAAGGCTCTTTCCGGGCAGGGTGATGACAACACAGGACTCGGACTCAAAGAAGCACTCAACAAAGGGGTGGATGCGGCTGTTGCCCAACTCTCCATCAAAGACGGATTTTTTGGCAGTCCATACAAGATTCTCATCCCTGAAGATGCCCAAAAAGTAATCAATGTAGTAAAAAAGGTGCCCGGCTTCGAAGATACCGAGACCAAACTCATAGCCAAGATGAATGAGGCGGCTGAAATAGCTGTCAAAAAAGCAACTCCTATTTTTGTAGATGCTATCAAGGGCATGACCATCAAAGATGCATCGGCCATCTTGTTTGGCAATAAAGATGCGGCTACCCGCTATCTGGAATCTTCTTCACGTGCCTCTCTTTACGCTGCTTTTCTACCTGTAATCCAGGCCAGCTTAGACGAGGTCAATGCCAGGGCATACTGGAAGACAGTGGTGGATGCTTACAATAAGATTCCTTTTCAGAAAAAGCTAAATCCGCAACTCGACGATCACGTTAATAACAAAGCGTTGGATGGTCTTTTCTCTCTGATCCAGGTCAAAGAAGAAGGTATCCGTACGGATGTGGGTCAGCGCACCAGTCCGCTGCTGCAGGAGGTTTTTGGTAAGCTGAAGTAGCCGGGCAACCGCTATCCGCTCACCGCTCACTGCTCACCGCTGTCCGGCAAAAGAGCACCTACACCATCCCTACACCGTTCTTGCGGCGTAGGGATGGTATAGGGAGAGGCTTCTGGTTATTGAAGAGATTTGGGGTGAAGTTTTGGCGGCATTTTTGAAGGTTGTGAAACAACGCTCAAAAATGATGACAATACAGGGTGAGGACTAATCTCTTCCACTGCTGTTATGGTTTGTTCTTTTTTCAATTGAATACCCTGATTTTGGCAAATAAAAAAGCCCCGATTTTGGTCGAGGCTTTTTTTATTTGTGTGAAGCGGGAAATTATTTCTTTCCGGCTGCTTTCTTTTCTTCTGCTGCGGCAGATTTGAGGGCTCTTGGGATCTCAACGTTGGCAATTGGAATGCTGGCGTTGGCCATGATCTCTACTCCTGCAGGTAGTTCGATGCTTTTTACCCTCAATACACCACCCAAATCAAGACCTGAGATGTCAACTTTCACCTCATCGATCAATTTATCGGGAGTGGTTTTGATGGTTACTTTACGAACCAACTGGATCAATTTTCCACCCAATTTAACACCTGGAGAAGTGCCATAAAATCTTACAGGAACATCTACTTTTACTTTCAGTCCTTCTGACAATTTAAGGAAGTCGATGTGAATAAGGCTGTCGCTTACCGGATGGAACTGAGCAGACTTAACGATACATTTGTGAACGGTACCGTTAACATCCAATTCGGCAATTTTAAAATCAGGTGTATAAATGACATTTTTCACATCCTGCATAGTAACATTGATGTGGATGGGGTCATTTTTTTGACCGTAGATAACGGCAGGAATCATGCCGCTTTTGCGGTCCAGTTTTGCCTGCTTGGTGCCGACGTCGGCTCTTGTTGTCGTAGGTATGGATATGGTTACCATGGCACTTATAACTTATAAATGTTTAAAAAGGACTGCAAAGATAGCCTTTTTTCACAAACTGACAAGTGGGTATTGCCAATATTTTGAAAGTGAGGCACGTATATGAAAAAATATTATATAAGTAAATTGCCTTATCTGCCTTATTTTTTAACTATTTTATCAAAGAATTCGGGTATTTGCCAAATTTTGTTTGTTTAATTCCTAAAAAGAAAGGATAAAGCGAGGGCGTGAAAATGATTTAAAGCTATGATAGTTAGTTTATTAGATATAAAAAATGCACTAAAAACTTATGATATTTTGTTTACATCAGGATTTTTCATATTTTTGCACTCCATTTTAAAAAAGTTCTTTTAAATGAAGGTCTTGGATCATTTTTCCATTCCCTACCAGGGATTGAAGAATGGAATGCACACTTTTCATTTCCAGGTAGACGATACATTTTTTACATGTTTTGAGTCTCCCCTGGTAAAGAGAGGTAGATTTGAAGTGACGCTGGATTTAGACAAGCGGCCGGATATGGCCATTGCCAGTTTCACCATGACGGGTGCTGCTGAGGTAATTTGCGACCGATGCCTTGGGGAGTTTATGCTGCCCATGGAAACAGAATTTACCCTCCACATCAAATATGGTGAGGGTGATGAGGCGGATGATGAAGTAATGTTTATCGACACCGAAACGAGCAAGGTCAATTTTGCCCAGCCCATTTACGAATGGATTTGTATTTCGCTGCCCATGGTCAAAAGCCATGAAGACGAATCGGAATGCGATCCGGAAGTGATAGCGAGACTCAATGGAAATAGCGATGGCGATACGGATACAGGTCCGTTTTCTTCGCTAAAGGACTTAAGTTTTGAATAATTATTGAACCAGTAAAACAATAAAGACATGGCACATCCCAAGAGCAGGGTATCTGCACAGAGGAGAAGGAAAAGAAGGACGCACTACAAGATAGGAACTCCACAGATTGCAACCTGCAAAACTACAGGTGAAGCACATCTTTACCACAGGGCTTATGTTCACGAAGGTGCTTTGTACTACAAAGGCCAGGTAGTGATCCCTGCCAGGGAAGAAGCAGTGGCAGAAGAGAGCGACGGCGAATAAGCTGATCTTTCATCAAAATAAAACGAAAAGCTCCCCAACCAAAGGGGGGCTTTTTGTGTTTTAATCAGCAGTACCGAAGCTGCTGTTTCTTTTTGCTATCTATTAACCCATTACATATATGAAAAATTTCCAAGCATGTTGCACCACCCGAACAAAGCATCCATTAAAAATTGGCATGAACAAGACCGCCCCAGAGAAAAGGCCATGCAAAAAGGTCTTGACCACCTTTCTGATTCAGAACTGATTTCCATTTTGTTGTCGACCGGCAGCAGGGAAAAAAGTGCCCTTGATCTTGCCCGTGAATTGTTGGCCAATGCAGACCACAATCTCTACCAATTGGGCAAACAGCCATTTGCCGATTTTTGTAAAGTCAAAGGCATGGGTCCAGCCAAAGCGATCATTCTTGCCTCGGCCATCGAATTGGGTAGAAGAAGGGCTGCCTCCGCACCGATGGAGGCCGTTAAGTTTAGCAGTTCACCGGACATCTTTCGTTACCTGGGTCCACGCATTGCCGATCTGGAATACGAAGAGTTTTGGGTGCTTTACCTCAACAAGGGTCACCGTCTGATCCAGGCCATTCCCCACTTTAAAGGAGGTATGACATCTGTAGTTGTGGATGTAAAACTCATCATGCGCAAGGCAGTAGAGCTGGGTGCCCTCACCATGGTACTGGCACACAATCATCCTTCAGGCCGCAAGCAGCCCAGTCAGCACGATATTGATCTCACCCGGAAAATGAAGGAAGCATGCATGCTTTTTGACATTATCTTACTGGATCACATGATTATTGCAGGTAAAGATTACTTCAGCTTTGCCGATGAGGGCGTTTTATGAGCTTTAAAATAGCACAGCTTTGGGGTAAGATACTTGCTAAAAATGAGGGAAAGCAAGCATTTTGCCAAATTCAGTTATTGAATTTGCCCTGAAACACCAAATTGACAGTTAGATTTTTTGTGTCATGGCCTCAAATTGTATCTTTGCGACCTTGAAAAAATGAACATGGACAAATTTGCAGGCTATAAGCTGCCTTTTACCATCAATAAAAAGTATAGTACCAAAGTGGCTTATTTTTCAATGGAATTTGCCATTGATCAGGCACTGAAAATATACAGCGGAGGTTTGGGCTTTTTGGCGGGTTCCCACATGCGGGGTGCTTACGAACTGGGACAAAACCTCATTGGCATTGGTGTGCTTTGGAAATACGGATATTATGATCAGGCACGCAACCAGGACCAAACCTTGCAGGTTCAGTGGAACGAAAAGGTGTACAACTTTTTGGAGGACACCGGTATACGCTTCCAGATCGACATCCACAATGCACCTGTATGGGTAGCTGCTTACTACCTGCCGCCCCACGTCTTTCAATCGGCACCCGTATTTCTGCTATCGACCGATCTTCCGGAAAACGACTATCTGGCGCAAACGATTACACACAGACTTTACGATTCCAACACAGCTACCAAGATTGCTCAATACATTCTACTGGGCATTGGTGGCGCCAAACTCATCGATTATCTTGGCTTTGACCCTGATGTTTACCACCTCAATGAAGCCCATGGGGCACCGGCTATCTTCCATTTGTACAAGAAATTTGGATCGCTGTCTGAAGTAAGAAAAAGACTGATTTTTACCACTCATACTCCTGAAGAAGCAGGCAACGAGATCCACGATCTTTACCTATGCGACAAGATGGGCTACTTTTTGGATATTCCATTGGAGCAGGTTAAGATGCTTATGGGTATTGACAACGACCAATACAACCATTCGCTGATCGCACTGAGATCAGCCCGATATGCCAACGGCGTTTCCCGTTTGCATGGTGTGGTGAGCAGAGAGATGTGGAGCAAATACAACAACATTTGTGAAATCACTTCTATTACCAACAGTCAAAACTGGCGGTACTGGGCGGACAAACAACTCTACAAGGCCATGGAAGATGGCAATGACGAAGAGTTTATCGACCGAAAGCGGTGGTTGAAAAAGCGATCCTTCGACCTGGTAGCTGACCAAACGGGCAAGTTGTTGGATCCCGATGTATTTACCATCGTATGGGCCAGACGATTTGCCGGCTACAAGAGAGCCAACCTCATTACAAGGGATATCGAAGCTTTTACAGAATTACTGGAAAATACAAAATATCCGGTACAGATCATATGGGCGGGTAAACCTTATCCATTGGATTATTCAGCCATTGGTGAATTCAACTCCCTGGTACACCTTAGTAAGAAGTACAAAAACATGGCCGTATGCATTGGTTATGAGCTGAAGGTGAGCAAGCGCTTGAAACAAGCTGCCGATGCATGGCTCAACAATCCCAGGGTGCCCCGTGAAGCGAGCGGCACCAGTGGTATGACAGCCGCCATGAACGGAGCGGTAAACTTCAGTACCGATGATGGTTGGATCTGTGAATTTGCCAAACATGGTATTAACTCATTTGTGATACCGCAGGCGGATTATAAAAACACCAACATTCACCAGCAGGATGAACACGATCTGTTTCATCTATACCGCATCCTGCAAGAAGAGATTCTGCCTACCTATTACAAAGATCAGCCCAAGTGGAGGAAAATTGTGCAGGAAGGAATGAAAGATGTGCAAAGCGGTTTTGAAAGTTGCAGGATGGCCAGAGAGTACTACGAACTCATGTATCACTCTACCCACCACCGCGGCTAAAAGATTATTTATAATCGTGGATATAATCAACAACCCAGTCGGCATAGGGTAAGAACTCATGCCTTTCATGGGTAGTGAGCAATACCACGGTCTTCATGCCCGCATTGACCGCACACTCAACGCCTTTGGGTGTATCTTCGAAAACCAAACATTCATCAGGGCTTGTGCCCAGTCTTTCTGCACATTTGAGAAAAGTTTCAGGGTGGGGCTTGCTTTTTATCACATCATCGGCTGAAATGAGAGCATCGAAGTAATGACGAATGTTACAACCGTCCAACACAAAATCGATGTTTTCGCGGATGGCGGCACTGCCCACTGCCATGCGTAAATTTTGTGATCTGGCATTTTCCAAAAAGCCAGCCAGCCCGGGAATGAGGCCCAGTTCGGCTTCAAATTCTTTGCGGTAGAGGGCTTCTTTTTTCCAGCCCATTTCTGTTCTCACTTCCAGGGGAAATTGGCCGGGCATTACCCTTTCAATGACCTCTTCATTTTTGCCATAACATTCTTTTTTGGTGTCTTCATAAGAAATATCTACACCCATTGACACAAAGATCTGGTGCCAGGCACGGGTGTGATAAGGCATGTCGTGTACCATGGTGCCATTGAGGTCAAAGAGCAGCGCGCGGATATTTTGCTGTTGTATAAAATCTAAAATAGGAGACATAAAAAAGTTTAAAATCAATACTACATTATTCTTCGTCCAAAAGTTCAAATTCGAGTTTTCTTGAAAGCAGGTCTGCATCCAGTAATTTAACCTTTACCAGGTCGCCCATCCTGTATTCGTGCCCCGTAATTTTGGACAATGCTCTTAGTTTTGATTCATCTACCTTGTAATGTCCATGGAAATTGGCAAAGGGTATCAATCCTTCAGCCCCTGATTCCGGCAATTGTACAAAGATGCCCTTTTCTATCATACCTGAGATCTGAGCCTCAAAGACATCGCCGATATGGGCCATCATGTATTCAACCTGTTTGTATTTGACAGATTCTCTCTCGGCTTCTGCTGCCTTTACCTCCTGTCGTGAGATGTGTTTACATTTTTGTTCGAGGGTTTCAAGGTCTACTCGATAGATCGTTTCGTGCAGGTTTTGATACAAAATGCGGTGCGACAACACATCGCTGTATCTTCTGATGGGAGAGGTAAAGTGGGTGTAATAATCGAAAGCGAGCCCATAGTGGCCAATGTTTTTGGTACTGTATTCAGCCTTTGCCATGGTGCGAATGGCCAGCGGACTGAGGACGCGAAAAGTGGGGTCGGACTCAATTTTTTTGGCCAGTTCATTGAAAGAAGCGGCAATGTTTTTGGGGCTGTCTACTTTCATGGCATAGCCCATTTCTTTGGCAAACAGCGCAAAATCCACCAGTTTTCCGGGATCGGGCATGTCGTGAACGCGGTAAACAAAGGGTATTTCGGGAATGGTTTTTTTGGCAATGAATTTGGCTACCGACCTGTTGGCCAGCAGCATAAAATCTTCGATGAGGAGGTGGGCATCTTTGCGTTCTTTTACGGTCATGCTCACCGGTTTTTTATTTTCATCCAACACAAATTTTACCTCTTCGCTCTCAAAGTTTATGGCGCCGTTTTTGAATCTTTCTTTGCGCAGCTTATGGGCAATGGCGTTGATTTTTCTTAGCTCTTCAGCATGGTCACCTTCTCCGGTTTCGAGGCACTGTTGGGCCTCTTCGTAGGTGAATCTGCGGTCGGAGTGGATGAGGGTCTTGCCAAACCATTCGTTTGTTATTTTGAATTTTTCATTGAAGGTAAAAACAGCTGAAAAGGTAAACTTATCTTCATGCGGATTGAGTGAACATAGGTCATTACTAAGTTTTTCAGGCAACATGGGGAGCACGCGATCTACCAGGTAAACAGAGGTAGCCCGATCGTAGGCTTCTTTGTCGAGGGCAGAATTTTCTTTCAGAAAATGGGTCACATCGGCGATATGGACACCGATCTCGATATCGCCATTTTCCAATACTTCGTAAGAAAGGGCGTCGTCAAAATCTTTGGCGGTGTCGGGGTCGATGGTAAAGGTGAGAACCTTTCGAAAATCCCTGCGTTCGCTGATGTCTTTTTTGGTAATGCGACCATCGATGGCCTCACTTTCGGCAATGACATTTTCGGGAAAATCCAGGTTGAAGCCGGAGCTGAGAAGGATGGACTGCATGGCCACTTCGTTGTCGTCAACTTCATGGAGGACGGAGGTGACTTCGCCCCAAATGGCTTTGTTTTGGCTGCCTCCCCAGCTGGTGACTTTGGCTACTACCTTATCACCGTCTTTGGCATCGTGCAGGTCTTCGGCCTTGATGAGTACTTCCGGAAAACGGGAAGCTGCATCGGGGAAGACGATGGAATAATGATGGAAGACCCGCAAAGTACCCAAAACATGGGTGAGTGAGCGGGTAATGACTTCAACAATTTTACCCTCGGGTCTTCTTTTGTTGCTGCGTTTGGGCACCTCCACTTTGACGATGTCGCGGTGCATGGCGTTGCCGGTATGCCTTTCGGGAACAAAGATGTCGTTTTCCATGCCGTCTACGATGATGTAAGCTGCCCCTGTGCGAGTGAGGTCAACGCGACCGGTGAAATAGTCGTGATTCTTTGATTTAACGGCGAGGTTGATATTTTCTTTGTTCCACTGGAAGAAATCATCCTTGTGGTGTACGAGAAAAGATTTTCTGCCCAGGGATTTCAGCACGTGGAGTACCGAATCTTTGCTGTTGCTAATTTGCAGCTTATCGATTATTTGTCTGGCGTTGTATTTTTTGGCCGGGTGAGCGGCAAAAAGATTGAGAGCCTGATTGCTGAGGTGGCCCGGTGACAGTTTTTTGCCTTTGTTGTTTTTCATGAGATATAATTGAATATAAAATCAGGGATGGTCTGTATAACGATCCCTATACATAACGGCTTTGATTGCCGGCTTGTTTTTGAAATAAAGAGCAGCGACCACGCCAAAGGCAAAGCCACCGATGTGAGCCCACCAGGCAACACCGGATTCGGCCTGTGCCGCCAGTTCGCTGGTTGAGCCCATGCCCGAGATGAGTTGTTGGGCAAACCAAAGTCCCAGGAAAACCCACGCAGAGATGTAAAAGCTCGAAAAAAAGATCAGCACCAGCACCTTCACTTTGGATGAAGGAAAGAGCATGAGGTAGGCCCCCATTACCGCAGATATGGCTCCGCTAGCCCCCAATGAAGGAATGAAGGTGGCGCAGACCGGGTTGGTTTCGCAGCCATCACAAGGCACGCAACAAGGGACTACATCAGATGTTGGTGTGCCCAGATAAATATGAGCTAGGCTTGCGATGATGCCTCCGCCCAGGTAAAAGAGCAGAAAACGAAAGTTTCCAATTACAGCTTCGATGTTGTCGGCAAAGACCCAAAGGAAGAGGAGGTTGCCAAAGATGTGCATATAGCTGCCGTGCATAAATAAGCTCGTCAAAAGGGTATATAAACTGCGACCGGAACGTATTTCATCCGGGATTACGCTCAACTCGCAGATGAGGTTGCCCGGTATGGAGAGTTGAATGGCAAAGATGATGATGTTGATGACGATGAATGCATAGGAAAAGATGGGTTTGTGCCCTCCTTTTACCTGTGTATCGCCAATCGGAAAAATCATTATCTACTTTTTAATGCTTACAAAGTTAGTCATTTCACCGGCTAGTGGGGAAAGTGCTTCTTCGACTATGAGAAAAAAGCCATCTTCGCCCATTTTTTGATAAAAGGGCATAAGGATCATGGCATCCTGCGGGCAGCGCACTTCGACCCCACCATCATAAGCCAGCAGCTGATGGGCTGATACTTTGTCAAAGCTTTTAAAGCCCGGCAGCATTTCAAATTGACCTGAGTGTTGGATGCTGTATTTGCCGATGAGTCTGTTGACCTTGGGTAGGTTTTGAGAGAAATTGATCAGAATTTCGTCGTGTTTATTTTCTACATCGTGGGCGTTGACACAGCCGATGGTACGCATGCAATTGATGATGGCTGCCACCCCTCTGTAGACGCTCTCAGGGTCTTCGTGCTGACCGCATTCAAAAGCGATGGCAGTAGTAGGGATGCCCATGTTTTTACCATCAAAAAAGTGGATAGATGAACCGGAAATATTATCGAGCATGCCTCTGATTACAGGTGCATGCAATTCAATGGCCATGCGGATACTCATCGGGTCTTCGGAAGTAATGGAAAAGATGCCGCCGTGGGCAGAAGTAGTATGGAGGTCGAGTACAATGATTTCTTTGGGTTGGTGGTTTTCGATTTCAACCCTCAATGCCCGGATGATGGATAGCATTTCGATTTGTTCGGAGCTGAGTTGAGAAGCCGGCATGTCTTTGATGATCTGGTAGGTGTCAAAAGACCACGAACGATTGAGGTCCTTGTCGATGAACCTCAATTTTTGGCTAAATGCCTCAAGATTGCCTATGAGTCCCAGGAGGGTGCCTCTGAATTCAAAATGCGGTTTGATTTTCTTTTCTCTTTCGAGCAATTCTATCACAGTGTGAATGGCTTCTACGCCTGCCGGCTCATTGCCATGCATAGCACCGATGGCCACCAGTAGCGGGCCATCGGTGTTTTGACTGTATCTTCCTATTACACGATCCAAATGGGCTTATTTGGTGAAGATGAGCACCACTCCTTTGATGTCGCCAGCCTGAGGTACATCAAAGGCAAAACTCTGCTTGTTTTTTTCATCTTCAACACGGGTCCATTTTTCTTCATCGCTGGCTCCCGGATTGAGGGTGAGCGTGTTTTCATCAGCGGTGAAATTGAAATTGCCTTCCAGCGAGTACTCTGTATTACCCACAACATAAGAAATATCAATGCTGCCGGTTTTGTCTGAATTGAATTTCAGGGAGCCGCTCACCGGGCCTGAAGAAGCGCCATCGACGGTAGAAGAGCTCAGGGTATAATTACCGGTAAGGTTGGCGTAGGGATCATCATCCTGACAAGAGATCAAAGAAAGTGAAAACAAAAACAGCAAGGCAAGAAGGGGTAAGGGTCTAAAAATTTTCATTATTATGTTGAATTATTGATTACGTGATTATGAAAGGTATTTTCCTACGATGGGCATGCGTCTGCCACTGCCAAAGGCTTTGGGGCTTACCCGAAGCACAGGGGCGGTCTGGTGTCTCTTGAATTCACTGGTATTGACCAGCTTCAGCACGCGTTTGACGGTAGCTTCGTCATAGCCCATAGCAATGATGTCCTGCGGGTCGCGGCGCATTTCTATGTATTCATAGAGAATCGGATCCAGGACATCGTAAGGTGGCAGCGAATCTGAATCCTTTTGATTGGGTCTCAGTTCTGCTGAGGGTGGTTTTTGGATGGTATTGAGGGGGATAATTTCTTCTTCGCGGTTGATGTAAGCAGCCAGTTTATAGATTTCGGTCTTATAGACATCGCCCAGGACGGAGATGCCGCCGCACAGGTCTCCGTATAAGGTGCCATAGCCTACAGCCATTTCACTTTTATTGGTAGTATTTAGAAGGATGTTGCCAAACTTGTTGGATACGGCCATGTTGAGGATGCCTCTGACCCTGGCCTGGATATTTTCTTCTGTAACATTGAAAGGAAGGTCTCCAAACAAGGGTTGAAGTTCTGTCATAAATGCATCGTACATGCCTTTTATGGGAATGACATCATAGCCTATGCCCAGTTTTTTGGCCAGGGCTACCGCATCATTGACACTGTGATCAGAAGAATACTGCGAAGGCATGAGGAGGACTCTCACATTGTCGGCACCGAGGGCTTTTGTGGCAAGCACGGCTGTAATGGCAGAGTCGATGCCACCCGACAGTCCGAGGACAGCTTTGGAAAGTCCCAGTTTGGAAAAATAATCTTTGATGCCCAGTACAAGTGCATCATGGATGAGTTGAATTTTGTCCCGTTGCTGTTCGCGGTTGACTCCTCCTTTGATGACTTCGTCCAGATCGTACTGTCTGATATCTTCGCGGAAGTAGGGCATTTCATCAAAAATATTGCCATCAGGCGAAGAAACGAGGCTACCACCGTCGAAAATGAGTTCGGTTTGGGCGCCTACATGGTTGACATAAAACATGGGAATTTTATAGCGATCCATGTTGGCCTTTACAATGGCCATTCGGCTATTTGCGTGGTTGTAGTTGAATGGTGAGGCAGATGCATTGATGATAAAGTCGGGCTTATGTGACATCATACGATCGCAGGGAACCACGGTGTACATGGGGTCGTTGGTGCCTACGTCCCAGATGTCTTCGCAGACCGTGAGGGCAATTTTTTTGCCTTTAAATTCCACTACACCCCATTCCCTGGCGGGTTCAAAATGGCGGTATTCATCGAATACATCGTAGGTAGGCAGAAGTGTTTTGTGCTGGACATATTTAATTTCCCTTTCATGGAGGAAAAGCACCGAATTGTGCAAATTTTTGCCTTCTGCATCCGGATTTTTGGTTGGGCTGCCCAGCACGATGGCGATGTCATTTGTTTCTTCCAGCAGCCGGTCTACACATTTATAAGCCAGCTGGATAAAGTCATCAAATTCCAAGAAGTCGCGGGGAGGGTAGCCACAGGTAGCCAGCTCTCCAAAGCAGACGATGTCGGATCCTTGCGACTTTGCAATGGCTACGGCCTCCAGCATTTTTTGCAGGTTTCCATCGAAGTTACCTATGTGGTGATTGATTTGGGCCAGGGAGATTTTCACGGTATGAATTTATAGTCGATTAAGGCAGATTAAAAATTTAATCTTATGGCCAAAGATATCAAAAAATGAGGCGATTTTTAATTGATTTCAATATTACCTACAACACAAATAAGCCTCAGGAGTTCTGCTTTTTAACTATCTTTGTGGCTCTTAAAAAAGGACTTTTGAGCAAATTTGTAGTTTCTGCACGTAAATACAGGCCGGTGCGTTTTGAAGACGTCATCGGGCAGAACCATATTGCCAGAACCTTACAAAATGCCATTCAGACAGATCAGCTGGCGCATGCCTTTTTGTTTTGTGGTCCCCGGGGTGTGGGTAAAACCACCTGTGCCAGGATTTTGGCCAAGGTGATCAACTGCGAAAATCCGGTCAATAAAGTAGAACCCTGCAACGAGTGTTCTTCGTGCAAGTCGTTTAATGAAAATGCGTCCTTCAATATATTTGAGCTGGATGCAGCCTCCAACAACAGTGTTGAACATATTCGTACCCTGATCGAACAGGTGCGCTATCAACCCCAGCATGGCAGTCATAAGGTGTTTATCATAGACGAGGTTCACATGCTCTCGACCCAGGCTTTTAATGCATTTTTGAAAACCCTGGAAGAACCCCCTCCTTATGCCATTTTTATTTTGGCAACCACGGAGAAACACAAAATCATACCTACGATCCTTTCGCGTTGTCAAATATTTGATTTTAAGCGCATTCAGCCTTCAGATATTGTCCTTCAGCTGGAAAAAATATGTAAAGAAGAACACAGAGAAGCCGAAGCAGAGGCCTTGCACCAGATTGCGGTAAAAGCAGATGGCGGCATGCGGGATGCGCTTTCTATTTTTGATAAAGTTGCGGGTGCATCCGGTGAAAAAATTACCTATAAGGATGTAATCTCCAACCTCAATATTCTGGATTATGAGTACTATTTCAGGATGGTAGATGCTTTTTTGAAGTGCGATCTGCCGGCTGTGCTCAATATCCTTGATGAGGTGGTGCGCAATGGCTTCGATACCGAAAGCTTTGTACAAGGTTTGGCAGAACATTTCCGCGAATTACTGGTGGCCAAAGATGTCAATACCATTGGACTGATGGAGTGCAGCGAAGCGGTTCGACAGCGATATTTCAACCAGGCTTCGCTTGCTGAAGAGGGCTTTGTGCTCACTGCTTTGCAAATTCTGAACACCTGCGATCTTACGTTGGGAAGGGCCGCCAATAAGCGCCTTCATACTGAAATTGCCCTGAGTAAAATCTGCTATGCCAAACAAGCCTATGCCGCAGACTTTTTTGCAGGTCAGGCTGATGCCATTAAAAAAAAAATGACGTAGGCCAGCAGGAAGACGTTCAACCCTTACCTTCTTTTCCTGCCAATGTCGAAACGGTAAAATCAGAGCCGCTTCCAAGCCCCAAAACAGAAGTAAAACCCAAGGTTGCCGATCTTCCCAAAGAAAATGGTAGTCAGCTGGTAAACACGCCCGGACTTACGAGTGCCGACAAGATCAGGGAAGCCATTCGAAAAGAACAGGCCAGTAAGAAGGCAGCAGAGCAGAATATTACCGAAGATGCCATTGCTGCCACTTTTAAGGCGTATGCTGATAGACATTCCTCCAAGAGTACACGCACTGCTTTGATGAATACACTTATCAGGTTGGAAGGTAAAACCATACATGTGGCCGTACCTACCTTGTTTATCAAAGAGCAGGTTTTACATGAGACAGACCTTATTGCAGAGATCCGGAGTCTTTTCCATGCCGAAGATTTGGTACTGTCGGTGGATGTGAAAAAGGAAATGTTTCCTGAGTATGAAGAACTTTCAGCTGTTAAACCAAAGCTGAGTTCCAGGGAAATTTATCAGAAAATGGTTGCCAAAAACCCGGTACTCAAAGATTTGGTGGTGACATTGGGTCTTAAACCTGAGGGAGAATAGGACAAATATTTTCTGCCAATATGTATAAAACAATGGTCAGCACGAACTTGTGTTAAATTGGGTGAAGCCCCTATTTCTGGCAGGTCTGCCAAATTTTTAGTATTTTTGCAGCAACTAACCAAATTAAATTTACTTTTTCAATCATTTTCAGATGGCAAGAGTTGACCTGGTAATGCCCAAGATGGGAGAAAGCATCATAGAGGCCACCATCCTTAAGTGGAATAAAAAAGTTGGCGATAAAATCAGCCAGGATGAAACTTTGTTGGAGGTAGCAACTGATAAGGTGGATTCTGAGGTGCCTTCACCGGTAGATGGTGTGATTGCAGAAATACTTTTTCCTGAATCAGCAGTTGTAGCGGTTGGAAAGGTAATAGCCGTAATCATGACTGAAGGAGAAGCTGTAGCCGACACACCTCAGGCTTCTGCTGTCAGTGCTCCACCACCTGTAGTGCAGGAAAATGTACCTTACGTTGAAAAGGTGGCAGCCACAGCCGAAACGGCAGCACCTATTGCTGCTAAATCGGGAGATCGCTTTTACTCGCCCTTGGTGAGAAACATAGCCAAGGAGGAACAAATAAGTACAGCAGAGTTGGATCAGATTGCCGGTTCCGGTGCTGAAGGCAGGGTAACCAAAAAGGATATCCTGCAATATATAGAAAACCGAAAGCAGGGCAGTCCTGCAGTCCAAATAGCTGTATCGCAGCCAAGCGCTGCCGCACAGTCAGGTTCAGCATCTTCTGCTCCTCAAAAAGCAGCGGTATTTGCCGGAGGTGATACCGAAATCATTGAAATGGACCGTATGCGCAAGATGATTGCCGATCATATGGTCATGTCAAAACAAACCTCTCCCCACGTAACATCCTTTGTGGAAGCAGATGTGACCAACATGGTAAAATGGAGAGAGAAAAACAAAGATGCCTTCGCCAAAAAATATGGAGAGAAGATCACTTTTACACCCATTTTTATTGAGGCAGTTGTAAAAGCCATCAAAGATTTTCCATTGGTCAATGTATCCGTAGACGGCACCCGAATAGTGGTGAAAAAATCGATCAACATTGGTATGGCAGCTGCCTTACCTAGCGGCAACCTCATTGTGCCTGTGATTAAAAATGCTGATTTTCTTAATCTTGCCGGTCTTACCAAGTCCGTTAATGATCTTGCCAACAGGGCTCGCCAAAATAAACTCAAGCCGGAAGAAATTCAGGATGGAACGTTTACCATCACCAATGTTGGTACCTTCGGAAATGTAATGGGAACGCCGATCATAAATCAACCGCAAGTAGCCATTTTGGCAACCGGCAGTATCAACAAAAAACCGGCAGTACTGGAAACAGAGATGGGTGATGTGATCGCTATCCGCCACAAAATGTATCTGTCGTTGTCTTATGATCACAGGGTTGTAGACGGTTTCCTGGGAGGCTCATTCTTAAAGCGAATAGCCGATTACCTGGAAGCATTTAATGGAGAATCACTTTGATGTTTCGTTTATTAAACATAGGATTTCTTGCTTTGATGGTGTGCTTTGTGACACAGCTTGAGGCGCAGAAAGTATTGAAAAAGCAAGCGGATGCCCTTTTTGAGCGCGATAATTTTCAGGAAGCCGCCAAAGCATTGGATGCCTATGATCAGCTGAAAAACGACCGTGATGCACTTTACATGCGGGCTGTTTGCGCTTTTCACCTCAACCAGGCCCAACAATGTATCGATCTGATGCAGGAGGCATTTAAAAAGGGCAGCGATAAAAAAGACATTTACTTGTATGTGGCCAAATCTTACCAGGCGCTGGGTAATTATTCGGAGGCAGCGGTTTATTTTAAGAATCAATTAAAAGTATTAGGTGACAAACGCACCGAGGAAGTAGAAGCTGTAGTACGTGAAATCAAACGCTGTGAATTCAGTCCTAAACTTGTCCATCTTCCGCAGTTGGCTTATGTCGACAATCTAGGATCAGCAGCCAACTCATCTTATGATGAATTGAACCCTATCCAAAGTCCCAACTTTCAGAACAAATATTATTTTTCCTCCAACCGCGAACAATCATTTGGAGGACCCAGAGGCAAAGACGGAGAAACCGATCAACTTAGTAATCACTATTACTACGACTTGTATGCGGTGGAATTGTCGGGAGGTAATTACACACCCATCGTAGCCTTTGGTCCGGTGCAAAATACTACGCAAAACGAGATTATTCAGGATTTCAACAGCGATGGATCGGTGATGTACTACCTGCGATATGCGGGCAAAAATTGCAAAGCAGTAACCGATACGTTTAAAGAAGGTGATACCGATGTTATTTCGGTGGGCACCTTTAACTCGCCATTTGATCCTGCCCTGGGAGATGTTGACCTTAAAATCTTCAATGACAGCACCATTGTATTTGCCAGTAAGCGATTGGGCGGTTATGGTGGCTACGATATTTTTGTAAGCAAGGCCAAAAATGGAAATTGGGAGGCACCCATCAATTTGGGACCCGGTGTCAATTCTCCATACAACGAAAAAAGCCCCTATCTTACCAAAGGTGGAAATGTATTGTTTTTTGCTTCGGATTATATTCAAGGACTTGGTGGTTATGACATCTTTGCTTCTAAGTTTGATCTTGACAAAAATCATTGGACATCCAGGATACAACTGGGCATGCCGATTAATAGTCCCAAAGACGACATCGACCCACAAGTATCTAATGATGGAAACCAGTTGTTGTTTTCCAGCAATCGCCTGGAAAGCTATGGAGGGTACGATGTTTATGTAGCTTATTTCAAAGAGCAAATAACAGATCAGTTTGTCTATACAGAGGATCTGCCAATGTTTATAAGTGATAAGCCTTCCGGCAGAGAGGTATTGCCTGATGCCGCAGCCACCAATACTCAAGGTGGTGTAATAAAAAGTTTTGCCATTGCACCCCTTTATTACAACAATGATGAAGATGTCTTGTCTGCCAATAATCAGGTGATGATTAAGACGATAAAAAATATTCTGGAAACTTTCCCTGAGACCAGCCTGAAGTTGATTGGTCACAGCGCGGTAGAAAAACAAAAAGAAACAGCCTTATTTTTTACCATTAAAAGGCTGGAACGCATTGCTGCCAGTCTCACGGCTTCCGGTATAGATGCATCCAGGATTACTTTGTGCTCTTATGGGTCTTCATTTCCCATGGTGGTCAATGAATCGAGGTATAATACACGGATAGAATTGCTGATTGATGATGCCAACCCACTGAGCACTGAAATTGTGGAAGATCTGCCGGTGCTTAACCAGGATGTGCAGCACCCCAACTTCAGCAACTATTTGATGGGAAGAAAAAATCTGATTTACAAAGTCAAATTTACCACCGGTAGACAGATGGTGCGAAGTGATGCTTTACTTGAATTTCCTGTGATCTCAGTTACCAGAAACAATCAGGGTGAATATGAGTATTATTGTGGGTATGAACAGGATTATCAAAGTGCCCTGTTGTTGCGCCAGAAATTGCAAAGTAAGGGATACGCTGCGGCTAAGGTTTTTGCCTTTGAAGCACATCAGCAACTTACAGCGACTGATGCAGAAAGGTTGCAATCGATCTACCCTGATCTTCAAAAATACCTCAATTCAGAAAAGTAAATCATAGTGAAAAGTTTTGACAGCCTGTTGGGCTACTTCCCTGAAATTACGCTGCCGGTTACGTTGACCGATGAGTCGGTCGATATCATCAATGCCAGCAATGATCCGTTGCCTGCTTCATTGACCGCAGAATTTATTCAGGTGTGGGAAGGAGGAGAAGAGGCAGATGAATTTACCGAATACATGCCCTGTTTTCGGTTTAAACCACACAAAGACATTACTGCCATGGTTTACTGGAAAGCCGGTCTCATGAGGTACGAGTTTATCATGGTTACCCTCAGCGATAAAGATGTATTACTGACCAGAAAGCCCATCTGTGGTACGATAGTTGAAGGGGATATCATCAAAAAATCGGTAGCGCGCATCGATGAAGAGGGTATCATCCACATTGCAGCCGGAGCCCACCATGCGGATACGGAATTTTTGGCACAGCAAAGTCAGCCATTTTCCATGGAAATAATGGCCAACGGTGAAATTGCCTTTATGGCAGGTGATGATTAAGTCGATTACATCAGGTTTTTAAACCTGGGTCTCTTAGGCGCTACATTGCCATACTTTTCCAGCTTCATTTTCTCATAATCTGAGAAGTTTCCTTCAAAATAAACAACTTGTCCTTCGTCTTCAAAAGATATAATGTGGGTAGCCAATCGGTCGATGAACCATCTGTCGTGGGAAATAACCAGCACACAACCTGCAAAATTTTCTATGGCTTCTTCCAAAGCCCTGAGTGTATTGACGTCGATATCATTGGTAGGTTCATCCAACAATAATACATTGCCGCCTTCTTTGAGGGTTATGGCCAGGTGGAGTCGGTTTCTTTCCCCACCGGACAGCACGCCCACCTTTTTTTGTTGGTCTGATCCTCCCAGGTTGAATTTTGACAAGTAGGCACGCACGTTGACCTCGTTGTTGCCCACTTTGATGAGTTCGTTGCCATCACCTGTTACTTCGAATACGGTTTTTTCCGGCAGCAGATCTTCATGGCTTTGGTCTACATAACTGAGTTTTACAGTATCCCCGATTACGATCTTTCCATTGTCGGGTTGCTCCTTGCCCATGATCATTTTAAAGAGGGTAGACTTACCCATACCATTGGGTCCGATGATGCCTACCACAGCGTTTTTAGGAATATTGGCAGAAAAGTTTTCGATCAGAACGCGGTTGCCAAAAGCTTTGCTTACTCCCTGAATATCGATAACCACATCTCCGAGCCTTGGACCGGGCGGAATAAACAATTCCAGTTTGGCCTCTTTTTCTTTGGTTTCCTCGTTTTGCAATTTGTCATAGGCATTCAACCTGGCCTTTCCTTTGGCTTGTCGGGCCTTGGATCCCATGCGTATCCATTCCAATTCCCTTTCCAGGGTTTTTCTTCGTTTGGATTCTGTTTTTTCTTCCATTTCCAAACGTTTGGCTTTTTGTTCCAGCCAGCTGGAATAATTGCCCTGCCAAGGAATGCCTTCGCCCCTGTCGAGTTCCAGGATCCAACCTGCCACATTGTCGAGGAAATAACGGTCGTGTGTTACTGCTATAACAGTACCGGGGAAGTTTTGAAGGTATTGTTCCAGCCAGTGCACACTTTCAGCATCGAGGTGGTTGGTAGGCTCATCGAGCAGCAGGATATCGGGCTGGCTCAGCAACAGACGACACAAGGCTACCCGTCTTCTTTCACCACCTGATAATACATTGATGGGGGTATCGCCGAGTGGACAACGCAGGGATTCCATGGCGGTTTCCAGTTTATAATCCAGTTCCCAGGCGTTGTAGTGATCCATTTTTTCCATCAATTCACCCTGAACCTCGATGGCCTTCATCATGGCATCGTCATCCATGGGCTCTGCCAGTTTCATGTTGATATCATCGTATGCTTTTACGATGTCAACAATGTGCTGGACCCCTTCTTCAACGATTTGTTTAACCGTTTTCGATTCATCGAGTTGAGGCTCCTGCTGGAGGTAACCTATTTTATAATCCTTATCGAAAGTGACCTTGCCTTCATAGTTGGTATCTACACCGGCTATGATTTTGAGTAAGCTTGATTTACCTGAACCATTGAGACCCAGCACTCCAATTTTTGCCCCATAAAAGAAGGACAACCATATATTTTTTAATACCTGTTTTTGCGGTGGAAAGGTCTTGGAGACGCCTTCCATGGCAAAGATTATTTTATTATCGGCCATAATTTTTGTTTGAGGTGCAAAGGTAGGGTTTTCATATGAGATGTGGTAGAGACGCAATATATTGCGTCTCTACCACATCTCTACCTAAGCCAGGATTCGGGGTTGAGTTTGGTTTTATCTTTCCAAAGTTCAAAGTGGAGTTCGGCGTCTCCGTTTTCGTCTGCTGTTATTTTGCCGATGGTTTGCTGGCCGGAGAGTTTACTGCCTTGTTTGACGTAAACGTCGCTAAGGTTGGAGTAAACGCTGTAATAATTGCCGTGACGGACAATGACCATGTGATTGTAGCCGGGAACTTTGGTAACGCCCACGACTTCACCGTTGAACACGCATTTTACTTCTTTGCTTCCTTTGCCTGTGATGTCGATGCCGTTGTTTTCGATGGTAACGCCTTTGATGGTGGGGTGGGCCTGGACGCCAAAGCCGGAGGAAATAAAGCCGGAAGAGACAGGCCAGGGCAGTTTGTTTTTATTTTGACTAAATTCTGCTGCCAATTTGATGGAAGCATCGTCGAGTTTGTTTTCTTTTTTTTCTGCTTTGCCGGAGCTGGTATTGGTATTGCCGGCACTTGCTTTTTCCCGGGCGAGCCGCAATTGTTCGTTGATGACACGCTCGATGGCAGCATTGAGTTTTTCGCGTTCTCCTTTTTTCTTTTCCAGTTCTTTTTTCAGGGTAGATTCTTTGGATGAAATCTCCTTGAGCATTTTGTCTTTGGCCGCTTTTTCTTTTTCGAGAGTGGTAGCCTCCTGTTTTTCCTGTTGGAGTAGCTTGCCTTTTTCCTCCCTGATTTTGGTGATTTCCTGGTTGTTTTTTTCTATTTCTGCTTTGAGATTGTTGATTTCAGCTTGTTTTTTGGCATTGAAAGCCTCAAATTGCGACATATAACGCCATCTGAGCAAAAAAGTATTCAGGTTGGCAGAAGAGAGCAGGTACGACCACTTGTTGTTGCTAAGCTGCCTTAAATACGTATACCGCTGCATTTGCAGGTATTGCTCGTTGAGTCGGCCGAGGTTTTGGACCAGTGAATCAATTTTTTGGTTGTTGTCTGAAATTTTTTGGTCAGAGGCGGTGATTTCACCGGATATTGTGGTAATGAGCTTTTTTCGGTTGTCTACCTGTACCGTGATGGCTTTAAGGTCTTTTAGGGTAGTTTGTTTGGTTTTAACCGTGGACTCGAGGTATTTTTTGGTTTTTTCGATGTCCTGGATGAGTTTCTTGCGCTCCTTCTCCAACTGCTCTTTGGTCTGTGCATGGCAAAAACCGGATGCAATTAAAAGTAAGACAAGACCTAATACATATCTCATATCCGCAATCTATCGTAATGCGAAGGTATGTTAAAATTGACAGTTTTGGGAATATCGATTTCGATCTCGTCGATTTTAATGTCGAGAACGTTTACCTGGTGAATTGATTCCTGAAAGGTGTATTTGCGATTGTAGGGTAATTTGGGTAAATTTTTCATTTTCTTGTAGTTGCCCAAGACTACTTCTATTTTTCTGCCTCTTGGGTCGGTAATATCTACGGTACTAAGGTCAAGAGTCCAGGCATCAAAGCCATACACTATGTTGAGATCGGACATTTGTGTGGTTAACAGGCATTTTTCTCCGTTTTGGACAAAGTAGGTGCTGTCATTTTTACCCGGTAAAAACATGTTACCGGCCAGCAGATGTTGGACATCTTCAAAACTCAGGTCGATGCCAAAAGTGCGGGTAAGCGAGCGATTGGCTTCTGCGTGGTAATATTTTTCAATTCGATTTACCAGGTAGAAGGAGTCTTTGTTGATGATGGATCTAAAGCCTTCGATGGAAAACTTTTTACCGGTCATCCACACCAGACTGTCTTTGCGGATTCTCAGTTGGAGAGAGCCACTTCCAGAAAGTGATTCGCTTTCAAAATGAGCATTGGCTTTGGCTGCGAACCAGGTAAAGTCGATGTTGTGCAAATTCAATGCTTTCAAGACTTCGTCTTTGGTTCTGGAGGGAGGTGTGCCTTTGTGTAAGCCGGATGTCGATTTACAGGAGGTGAAAAGCGCAAGGATTGCAACAATCAGTAAAGCTGAATGGTTGGCTTTTAAAATCATTTAACGGGCTGCCATTTTTGGGTAAGTGACTTATTGAGGTTGCCGAGTTCTTTGGATTTCTGGTACATGGTGTTGGCATTGGCAGTGTCGCCTTGCGCTGTGAAAAAATCACCTGCCACTTCGAAGGCAAAAGCGTACTTCTCTTTACTGAGCATCATGGCCTTATCCAGCGCTGTTTTAGCCGATGCAAAATCTTTTTTACCGGTCATGGCCAAAGCAAGTGCGGTCTGCAGTTGCGTCGTGTATAGTTCATTTCCTCCCGCCACCATAGAACCTTCTGTGGCCATTTCGACAGCAGTGTTGTATTCGTTTTTCCATGAACTGGCTATGCTATTGTAAAAGTAGGAAGAAGGCTTATTGGGGAAGAGGTCGATGGCGTTGGCACTCAACTTAGCCAGTTTATCCGGTTCATTGGTTTCAAAATAAGCATACATGAGTTGGTCCCAAACCGAAAAAATCTTCTTACTGCGTTGCAGGGTCTGTTCATAACGTTGAATGGCACCTTCCATGTTGCCGGTATGGAACAAAACATCTCCATAAAGACTGTAAGCCTTAGGGTCATCGGGGTGGGTAAGCACCAATTTATTTCCGATTTCCAATAGGGCGGATTTTACTTCCTGGTTGCCACCTGCCGCCAGGTTTTGGATGTAGGGTAGTAGCTCACCTATTTTTTTATCGATGTCTACACTGGGGTTTGAGATTACAGGCATGAGCGCCATCAGGTAGGCGTTGGGTTTTTCTTTGTCTTCACCCACACTGAGAACAGCGAGGTTGGCGTCTGTGTCTTCGGGGTCAATAGCCAGCACTTCGCGATACATGGCCAGCGCCTGATCTTTTTGATTTTGATCGGCTAAATATGCTGCTTTAGTTTTGAGATATGTTTTCTGACCTGGGTACCTCTGTATGAGAGCGTCGATTTGGGCCAATGCAGGCAGTGGTTTTCCCATTCTCGCATAAAGTTCAAAACGACTTTGGTAGATTTCAGGGTCGGCCCCCAAATTTTTTTCCATAAGGTCGTAAACAGCAATGGCATCTGCTTCTTTTTTCTGTAAGAGCAGGTTATCAACCCACAGCTGGTAATATTCTCTGTTATAAGGCCATTCTTGAGTTAATCTTTGGTAAATGGCTGCTGCCTGTTCAGGTCTGTTGGTATCGGAAAGAAAGGAGGCCAGGTAAGCCGATATCCATGGGTTGGTGGGTGCTTTTTCTACCGCATGTCTGGCATATTTTTCAGCGAGAAGCAGGTCTTTTTTACCATAATAAATCTTTGCCAACTCATAGGCTACTGCTGCATTTTCACGGTCTGCGCGGTACATTTCTTCATAAATGGCTACCGCTTTATCCGTTCTGCCGATGAGTTGTTCTCTTTGGGCATTGAGAAATTGTTCTTCTCTATCTACCTTCGCCTGATCCGTAATGCGTTCCTGAGCCTTAAAAGGAGCATAAGACAGGATTAAAACCAACAGGGTATAAAAGCAATTATTCTTCAAATCCTTTATTTTGACACTGTAAGAACGTAAAAATGACAGAAAAAGATTCATTTTTAATAAAGAAAAGCAAGGGAGGTATCTGGGTTTTTACACCGGTTCACTGGTTTAGGGACACGCATTTGGGTGTGGGTCAATGCGGCAATTAAAACCTGCCATTGTAGGTTAGAGCCAAAAATGGAATTTATCACCCAAGGCAGAGTCCATTGTGCATGGTGTTAAAATGGCTGGAACAATGCACGAATGATCTTCTTGGAGTCAAATTACCCATTTTCAATGCTGGATTTGGTGATTTTTGACACTTTTGGAAATCAATACATGTTGTATTTTTTTTGCTGACTATTGATTTTACACTTTTAGAAAGCGGATTTATTCATTTTTTATACATCTTACAGAAAGACCATTGGATCGACCATAATTTCCAATATAAGCCCAACTACTTAAAAAATCCAAAGCCCCTGAATTGGTAGAGGAAATACTACTGCTCCAATAATGGCCCCATCCCCCAACATCCTGGAGATCTCCACTGGCTCCATTTCGATTACCCGCTGCGGGTAGTTTGAGCGGTGATGCAAAAGCACCGGCAGCATTGTTTGAAGTCCAGCTTGCTCGTTCTTGTTGCCACTCTTCGGCAGTAGGCAGACGAAATCCACATGGACAAGGATTATTAATACCTGTAATGCCTTGCCACAAGTCATTATTTTCTGGAGTCCTCCAATCATACGGAGTTTCATCTTCCAGTATAAAATCCCCGTGTCCGGGAATGTTAGAAGTACTATTGACGATGGTAGTTGATGAGGTTCTGCACTGATGTCCATCGATCAATCGCCCCCACTGATATAAATCACCAAAGGAGGCCGGATCTGCACTGTAGCTTGCAGCCTGCCTTGCTCCAAGGTTTCTGTCCATCCATGTTCTGCCGGTAACCGGATTGGTTACTTCCACTATTTCTGTAGTAAAAGGGGGGTCACAGTGTACGGCTCCAAAAGGATAGGGATCTTTGAGCATGCTCGTAACTCCAGATAGAGCTACAGTGCCGTTTCCTGAAAAAAGTGGCTTATTCCCACTATGGTTTCTGATGTTCAGATCCACATGGGTCAAATTCAGCTCAACGCCCGGTGCAAAAATAAAACCGGATGAAGCATTTAACATATCAAAGATTATTTGAGGATCTGCTGTAGAATTGGACCCATCAATGGAAATATCACCATTGATTTTGATAGAATCCGTTAGCATGGCCCGATCTATATTTTGCCCAAAGGTTATGGTTCCCCCGTTTTCAAGACAACCTACTGCCGCCCTAAGCGTACCTGCTCCATCATTATAAGGTGAGGTAATTAAGGCTTGGGTACTATTTAGGCAGGTGGCAGAATTGACGAACAGTTGCATGATATCCATATCAGACAATGCCCTGTCAAATATTTTTACCTCATCAATCAGATTGGCTCCAAAATAATTGAAGGCTCCAACCTGTGCACCAATGTGAATGTCGAGCGTATTGGGTGAAAGATTGATAGGATTGGTGCCGTTGCTGTGCAGGACGGGTTTCAAATTCCCATCAATATAAAGCTTTGGATTGGCTGCTCCGTGTTGAGCAACAATTGCGTAATGATGCCAGTTGTAATCATTAACTCCGTCTGTACCTCTCCATCCGCCATTGAAGAAGAAATAAAACATATTATTATTTATATTGTGGAGGCCCATTCCATAGTTGCAGGTACCTGCAGTCCAATCATTACCTTTTTCTAAAATGATATCGATTCCAAATTGGGTTCTTTTTACCCAGGCAGAAATTGTTAGTTGTGATGTCAAGCTGTTGTGAGAGGCCTGAGGGATGGTTAGGTAGTCATTGATGCCATTAAATTGATAAGAGTGGTTGGCTACATTAAATCTGTCGGCTGCCACGGTTGCACTATTTACTGTGCCATGATTCAAAAAGGAAGTGGTATCGTTGACATTGCCATTTAAGGGATAACTAGCTACCAGTCCGATGGATTCTGTTTGGAACAGCTGTAAAACCTCATTTGCTGTAAGTGGTTGGTTGTAAATCCTTATATCATCCAGGCTGGCAATGAGGTGATAATTATCGGGCATACAGGCACCTATTATGAATTGATTTGTGGTGTTTTGGATGTTAAAACTCTTATTACCGTTTGAAGCAGGGCTGCCATTGAGATAATATCTCCAATCACCGCTTGATTGATGGTAAGTAAACACAACATGTGTCCATAGATTTTGAGGAAAGGGAGGGGTGGCAACCGATGGATCTGACCAAAAAGGAGTTGCTTTAAAACTTAGGTTGTCTTCTGTATAATTGGCAATGCCCCATGACCCAGTGTTGTCATCTCCGCTGTAGTGTTTAGACATGACAAATTGATAAAGCTGGGTTGATTGTTTTTTGATCCAAAAACTGATGGAAAAGTCAGTCGTTAAATCCAGTAAATTATTGTCATTGGCAAACATTTTGGTGGTGCCGTCAAAGTAATACGCCCTGTCGGCACTGCCAAAACGATCCATAGTCAGGGTAGCTCCAGCGTTGGTTAAGTGGATGTTGTTGCCACTTTCGTCATTGGTATTGCCATTGAAGGGATAGTAGGCAATGGTAGATTGCGCACTTAGCCCTGGTGATAAAAACAACGCAACTAAAAAATAAATCACTTTAGGTTTCATATCAAAAGTCAATTTCTGTTTCAGAAAGTTAGGTGTATTGAATACAAAACTCAATGATGGAGATCAATGAAATGCCTGATGGGGCGATGAATTTAGGACAGGAAAGTCCGATTTTATTAAATATGACTGCCTTTATAAGAAAAAATAAAAGGCCGGTTTCGGGTAAAAGGAACACCAGGCGTCAAAAAATGCATAATTTTATTATTTTTATAAAAAAACAACATGTCACCTTCAGCTAAAAGTGTCTTCGTTTTTGGTGTCTACCTGTCGCTGGTGGGGCTCACTCTGTTGCTTATTCCCAATTTTTTCTTAACGACCATTGGGGTAGAAAACACCCGTGAGGTGTGGATAAGACTATCGGGCTTGCTATTAATGGCGCTGTCAGTTTACTACTTCGCGGCTGCCAAACATAATATATTTGTCATTTTTAAGGTCACGGCGGTTATCCGATGTAGCATTCTCTTTTTTTTTACTGCATTTGTTTATTTGCAAATGATGGAGCCCGTTATGTTGATTTTTGCAGCCATTGATTTTGCAGGTGGGTTCTGGACCTGGTTAACAATGAAGAAGGAGGGTAATTGGCAGTGGGTCAACAGTTACGAATCAGGAATAAAGATCAAACCGACGGAAAAGGTACCAATTTAGTTATGCTAAAGCTTGCGCTCATTACTGAATATTGCATATAGAAAAATCAATAGTAAATCAATAAAAGAAATAATAATCCGCAAAAAGTATACAACAACCCTCAATTTGTATTACAACATAATACTTCCAATATCAGACATTTGTAGTACAAATAAAAGTTAGATACAATGAGCAAAAAAGTAATACTTATAACGGGTGCCAGTTCAGGAATGGGAAAAGAATCAGCAAAGGCATTGATTCGGAAGGGGCATGCAGTGTATGCAGCAGCAAGACGGATAGAGCAGATGGAGGATCTCAAAAGTATGGGAGGATATCCCATAGAGATGGATATCACAAGTGAAAATGATGTCAGGGAGGTAATAGAAACCATTATTCGTAAAGAAGGAAGGATCGATGTATTGTGGAACAATGCGGGTTATGGACTGTACGGAGCAGTTGAAGATGTACCCATAGAGGATGCCAAAAAACAATTTGAGGTCAATTTATTTGGTTTGGCAGCCATAACACAAAAAGTGGTACCATACATGAGAGAGGCAAATAGGGGAACCATCATCAACACATCCTCTATGGGAGGCAAAATGTACACACCAATGGGTGCCTGGTACCATGCCAGTAAGCACGCTGTGGAAGGGTTCAGCGATTGTTTGAGGCTTGAATTGGAACCATTTAATATCAAAGTAGTAGTTCTTGAACCAGGAATTATTATTACTGAGTTTGGTGATGTTATGCTTAAAAATATCAGCAAGTTTTCATCCAAAGGGGCTTATTCGGGTCTCACCCAAAAGCTAGAGGCTGCTACGCAAAAGATGTATGACAAAGGTCAGGGATCCAAAACTTCAGTGATCGCCAAAGCCATCGTTCGTATAGTGGAAGCGGCAAAACCAAAAACGAGGTATAGGGTTGGTTTGTGGGCTAAGCCTATGGTTTGGATGAGGATTTATTTTGGTGACAGAATTTTTGATAAAATTGTAATGAGCCAGGTCTGAAATGAAACCCATAATTCAATTGCATAGCATTTCTGAAATCAACTATTTTGTTCAAAGCAAGACCAACCACCCATTGGTTGCTGTGGTAGATTTTGGCAAGGCTGATGAATATATAGAAGAAGGTACCCGAATCAGTGCAGATTTCTACTCCATCATGTTTAAAAATTATTGTGCCAATAAACTTCGATATGGAAGGCAGACCTATGATTTTCAGGAGGGTAATTTGATAAGTATTGCCCCGAAACAAGTACTTACGATGGACAAGGAGATCGAGAAAAGAGACGATATGATGGGTTGGGGTTTGTTCTTTCATCCCGATCTGTTGCGTGGCACCTCTTTGGGACAAAAAATGAATGAATACACATTTTTTTCATATGAAATATCCGAAGCCTTGCATTTATCTGAAAAGGAAAAACTAATATTATTCGATTGTGTACAAAAAATTGAAAGTGAACTTAACGAAAACATTGATGGTCATAGTCAGACATTGATAGTTTCAAATATTGAACTGCTTTTAAATTATTGCTCCCGTTACTATGGCAGACAATTTATCACTAGAAAATCCAACAATTTAAGTACAGTGCAGCAAATAGAAAAACTGTTGACATCTTATTTTAGAATGCAAAATTTGAAAGAGGAGGGCTTGCCTACTGTTAAGTATCTGGCCGATCAGGTTCACTTATCTCCCGGTTATTTAAGCGATTTGCTAAAAAAAGAAACCGGTATGAATGCGCAGGATCACATTCATTATTACCTGATAGAGGAGGCAAAAAATGTATTATTAAATACAGACCATGCAGTCGGTGAAATTGCCTATACACTGGGCTTCGAGTACCCACAATATTTCAGCAAGCTATTTAAGCAAAAAACAGGAATGACACCCGTTGAATACAGAAACATCAATTGATGTTCAATTGGCCTATCGGAATTTAGAGTTCGGTTCGTTTAAATGTTATGGAAACGACTTGAGTAATAAAATAAGAATTTGAAATTTAATATTATTTGTTCAATTTGTACTGAAAATTTAAATATATTGTGTACATATTACTCAGATATACCCAATGAACATTCAGGAGCAGATCCAAGCCTACATCCATTCTCTGCCCGAGCCAAAACAAAGCGATATGGTTGCTTTACATGCTTTTATTTGCGAAATCATGCCAAAGACTCAACTGTGGTTTTTGGATGGTAAAGATGAAAGTGGTAAAGTGATATCCAACCCCAATATTGGTTATGGCAACCAGGATTTAAAGTATGCAGATGGCAGTATTAAGTCATTTTATAAATTGGGTATAAGTGCTAATACTACAGGTATTTCAATTTATTTAATGGGATTAACGGATAAGAATGTTCTCAAAGAAAAGTTTGGAAATAAATTGGGTAAGGTCAGTGTCACCGGTTATTGCATTAAGTTTAAAAAGTTGGCAGATATAAATTTGCCAGTTCTTTTAGAGGTATTACGATTTGGCTTTGAACAAAGCGGGGAGTAAACATTGATTTTTAACCACGATTTTTTATTAAGTTTATTGAAGAGATGAATCAAATGATGTAAGTTTAGGATCTAAAATATAAACTATGGGCTTATTTGATTTTTTTAAGAAAAAGGAAGCTGAAAAGAAGCCTGAAGCATCTTTTTTAGCTATGGTTTTATTTAAGGGAGGCCCAGCATTTATTATACATGCCGTAGCAGAAGATTTGAGAAACCATTGGGGCTTGAACGTAGTTACCACTGAGGGCGGTGATAATAATACTGATGTATTCACCATTAATGACTCGATGATTGGTTTTTGCCATATTCCTATGCCTATTCCTGGTGACGAGGTAAGTGACTGTGCTCAATTGGCTTACAACTGGGATACAGCTATGGAAGATTTAAAAGATTATTCCAGTCATGCCGTAGTTTTTGTTAAGTCAAAAAGTGCATCTGCTTTGGATCAAGCTGTTTTACTATCAAAGACACTTGCATCTATTCTCAGGACTTCCGGTGCAGTGGGTATATACCAAGGAAGTCAATCCCT
>CALJKQ010000178.1 GCA_937973565.1 uncultured Saprospiraceae bacterium
AATGAGGGCAGTATGAACATGATATCGCTTCCCAACGATACTCTTATTGCCTTGGGAAATGTCCTTGATATTTACTATGCATCGAATCCCCCAAATTTTGAGTGGTCTTCTGTTGAATGGCTGGCAATACCCGGAGGTTCATCGCTGTGCAGCAATTGCAATCCATTGGTTTTGGAAGCTGGGGAGGATATTTCTGTCGCCATTTTAGCACGCGATAGTTTAGGTTGTCTTGCCAGAGATACGATGTCGATAGTTGTAACGTCCTCACTGAAAATTGACCTGCCCAATAGCTTGTTGCTTTCAGGAGAGGATCAAAATCGTTATTTTTTCATTGCGTCCTATCCTTTTATAGAGCGTGTTGAATATTTGAGGATTTACGATAACTGGGGCAACCTGATATTCGTTAGAGAAGATTTTGAACCGGGCATCCCTGAGCTGGGCTGGGATGGCAAATTCAGAGGTAGAGAGGTAAATCCCGGTGTTTTTGTCTACCAGCTTGGTATTAGGTTGACCAATGGACAACGCATAGTAAGGACCCGGGATATCACCGTGGTAAAATAGGCAGCATTTCCTTCATTTTCGAAATTTTATTTGGTCTCGATTCGTATTTGTGTGTCGTACGTAAATATTGTTTATTTTATTGTGACGAATTCCAAATTATATATCAAATTATTTAGCTCTGTGTTGGTTAAAGTCAAAGAATTTTTATATAATTTTGTGCAGAATTTAAGATCGGTATAATCTTCATGAAATTGAACAGATATTTGCAGCTCATTGTGTTCTCTCTGGGATTATATCTTAATTTATCATCTCAAAATCCTTGTAATTATACGGCTGGATATACCTGTGCCACGGCTCCCATCATTTGTGATCTATCTTGTTTAGATGGATTTGTGGGTATGACACCCCAGGCTTCTGCTGTTCTCCATACACTTCCCGAACAACCATCCGTAATTTGCGATCAGGGTGGGACCCCACAAAACATGTCCTGGTTTGCCTTCATTGCAGGATCCAACCATGCCAAAATCAGCATTACCCCTTTCAATTGCGACAATAACAAAGGTGTACAAGCTGGGATTTTTGATGACTGCGACTTTTCAGATGCCATCGTCAATGGTGTGCCTAATCCGGATGAGTTTATAGATTGCGAATCAATGCCCAATGATATGGAAACCATTACGCTGGAATCCTTCTCATTAATTCCGGGGCAGATATATTATTTTTATGTGGATGGGAATGAGGGCGATGTTTGTTCCTACAAAGTGGATGTCATTTCTGCAACCCAACATTTTGAATTGCATAACCTCAATAGCTTTACACAGTCAAACGACACTGTCCGGTTATGTCCTAATTCCAGTTATAAATTAAGTGTTGACAGTTTAAAATTGGATATATATTATTATTGGAAAATCAATCCTGCTACCGCATCGTTGCCTTTTGACACTTTTACCGTAATGGATAGTGTAGAGACCTGGGTGTTTAAAGATACCGGCGAGTATACCATTTCCTTGTATGCGACGAATGGTTGTGATATTACTGATACCATCCAAAAAACATTCAAAATTTATCCCTTGTCTGATGAAGATTTTGGCTCCGTAAATCGATGTGCGAATGATTTTCCTTACGGAGGCCCTCAAAATCTTGATCCCAATGGTGATGGCGTATTCGGATGGCAGGGTCCCAACATTCTTAGCCCGGGCAGAGACACTTTCAATGTGATCAGACCGGATGGGTGTACGTATAGACAATTGATCGATGTCCAGGCAATAAATCTGCAACCACGAGAAACGGTCACACTGGTGGATTGCCAGCCTTTCGCTTATCATGATTTGATTCTGGATGACAGCTATAAAGATTTTGCCTACACATTGCCCATACAGGACAAAAACGGATGTGACAGTCTTGTTACCATCAACGCATACATTCCAAGGGTTCAGTCTTCGCTTTCCCAAACCGGCTGTCAGGGAGGAAATATTGTTATAAGCAGCGCCTCTACTGTTCTTTCAAGTCCGGGAGGACATACTCTTGAATATGTATGGACCAATGGAGCCGGGCAGCCAATCGTTGACAACGATATGGATCCGACCAATATTACGGTCAGCAGTGCAACAACTGTGAATCTCAGTATTACGCTCAATGTTGCTGATAAGGTATGCACATTTAGTGTTCCCTCTATTTCTGTAGATCCCTCTGCGCAGTTGCCTCAGGCGCCGCAAGCAAATGGCTGGGATCTTGAGTTGTGTAAAGATAATCCGATTGCCAGCTACACTGTGCAAACCCAGGCAGGTATTACCTCATATTCCTGGAGTGTTGGCAATGGTGCTATCATCAATGGTGCATCTGATGGTGCATCGGTTAATATTGATTTTTCGCAGGTTCAAGATAATGCTCAGCTTTGTGCCATTGCCAGGAATAGTTGCGGTGAAAGTCAGCCCACCTGCTTTACAGTTTCATTGCTTGAAAGG
>CALJKQ010000179.1 GCA_937973565.1 uncultured Saprospiraceae bacterium
GTTAATATCGCTTTCCCGCAGCTTGTTTTGGTTTTTGGCACTTTCGTAGTGCTTGCTGGCATCAATAAACAACACGTGGTTGCTGCTTTTTTGCTTGTTGAAAATCAGGATAGCAGCCGGGATACCTGTGCCAAAAAACAGGTTGGCCGGTAAGCCAATGACTGCTTCCAGTAAATTTTCTTCAATGGTTTTCTGTCTTATTTTTCCTTCACTTGCACTGCGAAACAATACACCGTGTGGAACTACTACACCCGCCTTGCCATGTTCGTTGAGCGTTTCTATCATATGGCTGATAAAGGCCCAGTCCCCCTTACTTTTGGGTGGTACACCACGCCAAAAACGGTTATATTTGTCACTTTCGGGGTCGTAGCTGACGGTGGTTTTATCGCCATCTTTGTCCTCTACCTTACCCCATTTGTCGAGCGAAAACGGAGGGTTAGCCACTACAATGTCAAACTTCATCAAATTGTCTCCTTCCTTTAGTTTCGGATTGCGAATGGTATCGCCCCAGCGGATAGTAGCATTGTCAAAACCATGCAAAAACATATTCATCACCGCCAATGCCCAGGTACTGCCGTTGGCTTCCTGACCATAGAGAGAAAAATTGTCGGAGCCTACTTCTTTTCCAGCCTTTATCAACAATGACCCGGAACCACAAGTGGGGTCACAGATACGAGAGCCGGGTTTAGATTGGGTCAATTTTGCCAAAAGTGTAGATACTTCACTGGGTGTATAGAATTCACCTGCTTTTTTACCCGCATCACTGGCAAAGTTGGCAATCAAGTATTCATAGGCACCACCAATAATATCATTACCCTGCAAATGCGAGGGTCGCAAATCCAGCGCTTCTTTGTTAAAATCAAGTAAGAGGTTTTTCAACCTGGTATTTTTGTCTTTGGGCTCGCCTAGTTTACTGGTATTAAAGTCAATATTTTGAAAAATACCGGCTCCGTCTTCGCTGTATAATTTCTCACGATTGGCTTCTTCCAGATCCGTTAAGGCAATGTTGATAAGTTCTCCAATATTGGCTTCATTGCGGTGATCATACAAGTATTTGAAATGACTGTGATCGGGCACAAGAAAACGTTCATGCTGCATGGCACGTTTGGCACGTTCCACATCTCCATTGTATTTAGCCAAGTATGTCTCCATTTTATCATCATGTACATCACTGAGGTATTTCAAAAAAAGCATGGTGAGTACATAGTCTTTGTAAACACTTGGGTCAATACTACCTCTAAAAGTATCGCAAGCCTTCCATACGGCATCGTTGATGTCCTTTTGTGTAATTTTTTTACTCATAATCAGTGGCATTTATGCGTTAGTGTTGAATAATCAATTTTATATCTACTTTCAAGACAGGATGCCAATTCTGCCGGCTTGCATTGGTGCTTTTCATGGCAGATGTCCCCAAAACTCAGGGGGGTAATCGTTACTTCAAATTCACCGCTTCCGTCATGACAGCCACAAATATCTATTCTAAGGTTTTGTCCATCTTCATTCACCCCTTCCATCGTTTGGCAGCCACATTCTGCGCAGGGTATTATGCCTACAATTTTATTCATATTTTTAAAAATTTATTAATCCTGTAATTGTAAATCATCGCTTCTTTTTCATTCAACTCATTTCTTATATTCAACGCCTTGTTTCTTAGGTCCTCCAGTTGCAAAATAATTTTCTGCTGTTCTATGCCAGGCACGGGAATCAGTATCTCTTCCATATCTGTTTTTGAAATGGATGGAATGGCCGTACCTTTTGAAAGCGCTTTTGCAAATTTTTGAGTTTCGCTCTTATTCAAAAACCAGCACAGATAATAGGGATCTATCAGTCTAGTCTTTATTTTTAAAACAAAAAATGTAGTAGATGCCACCGCTCTGGGAAAGTTTTGGGGTATGGCATAAGCAAAGTTTTTGCTCCCTTTTGCAGCATAGATGACATTGCCAGGTTGCAAAAAATGGGAGTACAAATTTTCATCACAGTTTACCTCGTTCTCCCAATTATATTGTGGTATTCCATTTTTATCAAAATGTTTTGATTGGATATAAACCGTATTAGCAGAAAGATCTGTTTTGAGGAACAGGCCTGATGAAATATCTGTTAAATCTGTAAGTTTATGTTTTGTCATTTAAATCTCTTAGATCGTTATTTAATGCAAAGATAAACAAAATTTCGAGATTATGTCAGTTTTTATGTCAGTACTGTATGTACTAATGTATTTTTTGAATATAATTAACACAATAAAAGGGTTTATTATATTGTATTTCTGTCATTTATGTAATTTATGACTAATTTGCGTCAAATGTTGATTTTGTAAATTCCTCTAAAACATAATATATATTCGTACATGAAAATTTAAACCATATTTTTAAAGTTCATTTTTCCTTTTTCCCAAACCATATTTTAGCAAACTAAGTTATATCAATATTTTATAACAATAATTTAGGGGCTGTCAAAGATTTAGGGGCAATGCTAAATGGGATGGTTGCTCAAATTGGCTATCAAGTGTATCTGAAACTTATTATACTTATCTGGAGTCTATTGTTGGCTTTCTTTCTTAGACTTAATTTTGATATGGAAAGGATGAAACTCAGGTTTAACACCATTTAAATAGGATTCTATAAAGTCAATTCCCTCCTTTGTAAGCTTGCCTTGTGGATCTGTACTGCTTAGCCACAAAACTTTCTTTTCAAAAACCCTTCCAGGAACTAGTTGAGAGTTTTTAAATTGAATTTTATACTGTATTCCAATACTATCATACTTATGAAAATGGCTTTCAGACATTGATATGTTTCCATTGGTGGGTTTTGAGCTCAAAATGCATGCACTAAATTTACCATCCTGCAAATTTTCTAAAAAAACAATTGGATGTGGGTGGTTTTTTTTGTCTTCTGCCCAATAGATTTCTCCTTTTTACATTTTTAATTTTACTTTATTAATCAAATAGCTTAAATATTAAATTCCATATTTCTAAAACAAAACATAGGTAATCCTGAGTGGGTTAAATTCAAGAATTTAAAGTTTAAGTAACATTATCTATCTTTTGCTAATACGCACTAAATAATGAAGCAAATCGATCAAAGCCAAAGATTTATTTATGAAACTATTGTCCCTTTTTCTCTTTAATACCAGGTAGTATAAATCAATTTATTACGGAAAAAATAGGCCCTAATCCTCGTGGTCCTCTGGGTGACCTGATTGGCCACAATACTCTCTTTTACCACTAAAATCAGTACATTCATCACATGGTGTAGTGTCATTATATATCTCAACCGTAATGCATCCACACTCGTATTCTGCAATATCCGCCCATGTTTCA
>CALJKQ010000180.1 GCA_937973565.1 uncultured Saprospiraceae bacterium
ATTCAATATAAATATAATTTATTTATAATAGTTAATGATTTTTGAATAAAAACAACTAATTATTAGGTAGTTATAAATATTACAAAAAAATAATATAATTTTGTACCCATAAGAAAACTTTTATCATGAGCAGGGTACTTAAAATGATGTCCATCGCCGTAGTGCTGTTTCTGGCATATATGTGGATTTCTGTGCTGACAAAATCCTGCAATCGGGACAGAGAAGAACAAGTAAAATTGCCGGAACCGACCCAAAATGGAGATGAATTTGCCAGCGACGATTTTTTTGCCGAAGAAGGAGACACCAGTACTGTTAAAACAGATGACCCGGTTGACTATACCGAAATTGATGAAACCATTCAAAAAACCGTAGAAAAAACAAAAACAGGATCTCCGACTTCCAAAGAAACCGATGACGCAGCTCCAACGGTTCCCATTAAACAAAACAATGGTCAAACCAACGTCAACAACACAAAAGCCGTAGAAAAGCCCTCTCCTTCTCCAGAGACGAAAAAAACACCTTCAGAGAAACCTGTTTTAAAACCTAAAGTACCTGCCATAAAGCAAGCGCCCGCTGATGAAATTAAGAAAACAGAAAAGATGCCAATTCCAGTAAAAAAAGCAACTGGAACCGGTACTGCTGCTGAAAGCGGCGGATCAGGAGGGTATATTGTAGTAGCGGGTAATTATCTGGTAGAAGCCAATGCCAATGTAATGCTGCAAAAGCTGAAAAAGGCCGGATTTACCGGTGCAGAAACCGTGGTATTTGATCTTTCTGAATTCCATACCGTGATTGCAGGCAGATATGAAAAACAGGAAACAGCTGTCAAAACCATCAACAATCTGAAATCAAAAGGCATTGATGCTTATCTGCATCGAAAGAAATAAGATTAAAATTCTTCCTCGTCCAAGACTGCATTTATCAACCGGGCCAGGGGTTCTGAACTTTTCTTCATAACCAATAGCACCTCTTCTATGGTTGTCTCTGTGAGAGCAGAAACAGGAAAACACACATTGGATACAACAGAAATTACTGCTACATCAAGCGATCTGTATTTGGCTACAATCACTTCCGGCACTGTAGACATGCCAACCAAATCTGCCCCCAATAGTCTTGCCATCTTGTATTCGGCCGGTGTTTCCAGACTCGGCCCCTGCCATCCCAGGTAAATACCGGTTTTGAGGCTGACGTCAATTTTCTTTGCAGCCTTCAGAAATGTGTGTTGCCATTTCGTGGAATAAGCAGATAACATATCCGGAAACCGGGGACCTAATTCCCGAGGCCACTGACCCCGCAACGGGTGTTGGGGAAAGAGATTGATATGATCGTTTACCAAAATAAGATCACCTTCCTTATAATGAGGATTTAGTCCACCTGATGCATTGGTAATAACCAACACCTTGCTATTCAGCTGTGCCAAAACATGTACATAAAAGGTAATTTCATGCATTTCAAACCCTTCATAATAATGAAACCTACCTTTAAATACCAAAATAAATTTACCGGACTTTTGTCCGTAAATAAGCATACCATCATGTCCCTCAACGGTAGAAGCAGGGATGCCGGGGATCTCTGAGTAAGGAAGTTCAAAAAGGGTTTGATTCAAGATAGATGCTGCCGATAAACCTGTGCCCAGAACGATGGCAGCATCTACCCTATTGACACCTCTGTTTCTTAGATAATCAGCAGCTTCTTCTATTCTCTCTGTGAGATTTGTAACCATCAATCCACCATTAAGACAGAGGAATCTAGTTGTTGCTGTCGGGTACCTTCCGGCAAGTTGCGGTACTCATATTGTTGATTGCGCAACCGGGGAATAAAACCGGCTTCTTCAATCGCTTTTTGAATACCATCTGCCGTAAATCTAAAGGCAGCTCCGGCTGCTGAAACTACATTTTCTTCGATCATAATTGACCCGAAATCATTGGCACCTGCATGGAGCGAAATTTGTGCAATTTTTTTACCTACTGTCAGCCACGAAGCCTGCACATTGACCACATTTGGCAGCATAATTCTGCTCATGGCAATCATCCGTACATATTCGTCGCCGGTACACGTATTTCTGGCTCTTTTCAGTTTCTTGAGGATGGTATCTTCATCCATAAACGGCCACGGAATGAAAGCAAGAAAACCTTTAGCGTTTTGTGGCTTTTCGGACTGGACCTGCCTTAACTTTACATAGTGCTGCATCCTTTCGAGATTGGTTTCGATATGACCGAACATCATGGTTGCCGATGTGGTAATATCCAATTGGTGAGCTGCCCGCATGACATCGAGCCATTCATCCGCCCCGCACTTTCCCTTGGAAATTAACCTTCTTACGCGATCATCCAAAATTTCTGCACCTGCCCCAGGTAAACTGTCTAAACCCGCTTCTTTTAGGGCTTTGAGGACTTCATAGTGGGTGGATTTTTCCAGTTTGGTTATGTGAGCTACTTCCGGTGGACCCAGTGCATGCAGCTTCAAATTGGGAAACATTTGTTTCAAATCCCTGAACAACCGGGTATAATAATCAAGTCCCAGATCTGGATGATGCCCCCCCTGAAGCAAAAGTTGTTCACCTCCCAACTCAAAAGTTTCCTGGATTTTAACTCTGTATTCATCCAGGGTGGTAACGTAAGCTTCTTCGTGTCCGGGCCTTCTGTAAAAGTTACAGAACTTACAATTGGCGATACAAACATTGGTCGTATTGCTGTTTCTGTCGATAATCCAGGTAACTACATTATTGGGTACATGGTATTGGCGCAGAGCATTTCCTACCAACATCAGCGCAGCTGTAGGTGCATTTTCAAATAAAAAAACGCCTTCTTCAGCGGTCAAAAACTCCCTTGCCACAGCTTTTTGCAATAAAAGGTCAACGTCAGATGGAGTGGATATGTGCATATATTAATTTTCTTTCTTCTACTATAGGGTCAATCATTGAATTTGTTTTGCCAAAAAGACCCTGTGCGAATTTAATGGGACAAAGGTAACTTTGACAAAGCCGACGGACAAAACAATATTCAATATCCTTTGTCTGCGATTCTACAACTCTAAACCGGATTTAATCAAAAAAACAAAGGTAAAAACCAAAAGTTGATTTTTACCTTGTTTTATTTAAACCCTTTCCGGAGCGAGTTCCCATTTTTCAGGGCTTCTCCAGAGGGCGGAAAGCAGCAGTTCCCTCATAAAAAAGACTTCTTTTGGCAACCTGTCGTATAATTTTGAAAATAAATCTTCGTGTAACAAAAATTCCTGTTTCCAGGCTTCTCTGTTGATCGACATGACTTTCTTAAAGTCTTCTCGTGTAAAATCTTCAAGGCCAGTAAAGTCCATATCCCGGTACCTGGGTATCCATCCAATAGGGCATTCAACAGCTGAAGCGCGGCCTTTTACTCTATTGATGATCCACTGCAATACCCGCATATTCTGGCCAAAACCGGGCCACTCAAATTGTCCGCTTTCGTTCTTTAAAAACCAGTTTACGCTGAAAATTCTAGGAGCATTGGGCAGATCCCTTCCAAATTGGAGCCAATGATTGAGATAATCGCCCATGTGATAACCCATGAATGGTAGCATAGCAAAAGGATCTCTCCTTACTTTTCCTTGTTCACCAAATGCGGCGGCTGTTGTTTCTGACCCCATGGTAGCTGCCAGGTAAACTCCAAAACTCCAGTTGAATGATTGGTATACAAGCGGAACGGTATTGCTTCGCCTGCCTCCAAAGATAAAGGCAGAAATCGGTACACCATCCTTATCGTCCCATTTCGGGTCGATGACCGGATTTTGAAAAGCCGGAGCTGTAAATCGCGCATTGGGGTGTGCTGCTGGTTTGCCTGAAGAAGGGTCATAGGGTTTGCCTGTCCAATCGGTCATATTGGAAGGAACCTCCTTGGTAAGGCCTTCCCACCAAACATCACCATCTTCTGTGATGGCTACATTGGTAAAAATGGTGTTGGCTTTGATAGATTCCATGGCATTGGGGTTGGTCTTGTAGCTTGTGCCGGGTGCCACCCCAAAATAACCAGCTTCAGGGTTGATAGCGTGCAGTTTTCCTTCGTCGTTCTTATGAATCCAGGCTATGTCATCTCCCACCGTTGTAATCTTCCAATTATTGAGCGTATCAGGAGGGATAAGCATAGCAAAGTTGGTTTTGCCGCACGCACTGGGGAATGCTGCCGCTACATAATCTTTTTCACCCTCTGGATTTTCAACCCCCAGAATGAGCATGTGTTCTGCCAACCATCCTTCTTCTCTTCCCATGACAGATGCAATCCTGAGTGCAAAACACTTTTTACCCAAAAGTGCATTTCCTCCGTATCCACTGCCGTAAGAGATTACCAATCTTTCTTCCGGGAAGTGGGTTATGTATTTTGTTGTAGGATTGCATGGCCACTTGACATCTTCATTCCCATGCATAGGAGCACCTACAGTATGGATGCATTTTACGTATTCATTGGTGTAAAGGTAAGGAAGGATGTGAGAACCCATACGGGTCATTATTTTCATATTGGTAACTACGTATTCGGAGTCTGTAAGCTGAACACCGTATCGGCTGTAGGGAGAACCCACAGGTCCCATGCAAAAAGGGATAACGTATAACGTTCTGCCACTCATAGCCCCTTTGGTGAGTTGCTCCAGTGTATCTTTCATTTCCCGGGGATCCATCCAGTTATTGGTAGGGCCGGCATCTTCTTTCCGACGGCTGCAGATGAAAGTCCGGTCTTCTACCCGGGCGACGTCACTGGGGTCGCTGAAACACGCGTATGAATTGGGTCTTTTGACGGGATTGAGTTTGATAAATGTACCTTTATCTACCAGCTTTTGACATAGACGATCGTATTCTTCATCGGAACCATCGCACCAATAGATGTCATTGGCATCAAAATGGGTAGCTAAGTTTTTTACCCAGTTTTCAAGGTGTTTTTCAGGATCATTTTCCTGACCGAATGTGAGCATTTGATTTTGTAACATGTTGTATGATTAGGTTATTGCAAAAATAATCAAATCGCAGTCAAGGACACTATTATATTCGATAATGCTCATCACACAGCAAAATAATTTTGGTTGTTAGTGTAAAAAAGACACTATTGTTTTTGGGAAGAAGAACCTGTTTTGGTACATTTGAGCATAAAATAGCAGTTTAATGCGGATATTGATCATTGGTGGAGGGAATATGGGGCAAACATTTGCCCGAAGTTTTTTATCCACCCACATTGTGCGACCTGAGCACCTGATAATCCTGGAAAAATCTCCGGAAAAAGCGCAGGAGCTTGAAGGACAGAAACTGGGAACCTTGTTTGGAGAACCGGGGTCCTATATACAGGGAGCGGATCTGATCATTCTTGCTGTAAAGCCTCAGGATTTTGGGAAACTGGCCGAAAGCATACGTGATTACATAGATAAACAACAAGTAGTTTTATCCATCATGGCCGGGGTTAAAATGAAGACCATTTATGATCAATTAGGGACTGCCAAGATTGTACGGGCCATGCCTAATTTACCGGCGCAATTGGGCAATGGCATGACCGTTTTTACCTCAACTGCTGAAGTGAGCAGAATTGAGTTGGTGATGGTTCAAAATCTTATCAATGCTACCGGCAAAGCCATATATGTTGAAAACGAAGAAAAAATAGATGCCGCTACTGCCATCTCGGGCAGTGGTCCTGCCTATGTATTTTATTTTATGCAAGGACTGATTGAGGCTGCCCAGCAAATGGGCTTCAGTCAGGCAGAAGCTGAATTGCTGGCTTATCAAACCTTCAAGGGTGCTGTAGATTTATTTAATCAAAACGAGTATTCCTGCGAAGAATGGATTGCCAAGGTAATGTCGAAAGGAGGCACAACCGAAGCAGCTTTTAAAGAATTTGACAAACAAAATACCAAAAGTGGATTTATTGAAGGCGTAAACGCGGCGCTGGCGCGAGCTACGGAACTCAGTAAAAATTTATAAAACCTACCTTTAATTCATTGTAACCATTGGTCATGATTAAAACTATATTTCGATTTGTTGTTATCCTAACACTGTTTTCCGCATGCAAACCTCAAAATCAACCTACAACCTCTATGGCCAAATTTGAAGAAGCACCTTCCTGGGCAGCATCTGCCATCTGGTATCAGATTTTTGTTGAGCGGTTTAGAAATGGTAATCCCGCCAATGATCCTACACTGGAAACCGTAAAAGGAGCACTCATTGATGAAATTCCGGCAACGTGGCGAACCACACCATGGGGCCACAATTGGTATGTACAAGAGCCATGGGCCAAAGAAACGGGACTTGATTTTTACAGAACGATTCAAATGAGGCGATATGGCGGAGATTTAGAAGGTGTAAAGCAGAAAATTGGTTATTTACAGGAATTGGGGATCAATGCCGTCTATTTTAATCCGCTCAATGATGCACCTAGCTTACATAAATACGATGCGAGAAACTATCATCATATCGATGTCACCTTTGGGGACGATCGGGATGGAGACATGGCATTGATCAAAACAGAAGACCCATCCAAACCGGAAAATTGGGTTTGGACCTCGGCTGATAAAAAATTTGTAGAATTGATCGGCTTAATGCACAAAGCGGGGATAAAGGTTGTTTTGGATTTTTCATGGAATCATACAGGCACCCAGTTTTGGGCTTTTCAAGACATCATCAAAAACGGTTCTGCATCCCGTTTTGCCGATTGGTACGAAATCAAGACCTTCGACGACCCCAAAACCTCTGCCAATGAGTGGGATTATGATGGTTGGTTGGGTATAAAGAGTTTGCCTGAATTAAAAAAAATCAGAGAAAGTGAAAAGAAGTTTGGTTATGCGTTTGAAGGGAATATGCCTGACCCGGTTAAAGCTCACATTTTTGCCGTTTGTAAACGATGGATGGATCCCAACAATGACGGGAATCCGGAAGATGGCATTGACGGTATGCGTTTGGATGTGGCTGAACACGTGCCACTCGGTTTTTGGAGAGATCTCAGAAAGTATGTAAGATCAGTTAACGATGAATTTTATTTGATTGGTGAAAACTGGTGGACCCAATGGCCTGATCAGTTAATGGACGCCGAACCATGGGTAAGAGGAGATGTCTTCGATGCGGTTATGCATTATCAATGGTACAAACCGGCGAGAGCCTACATCAACCAGGGTGAAGATAAAATATCATTAACCGATTTTTATGATGCCATTGACAGTCTGTACAGCAAGTATCGGCCCTCTACTCAGGACGCCATGATGAACCTGGTTTCATCGCATGACTCAGAGAGAGTATTATCCGCACTCTACAACAACAACAAGTACAAGTTTCAAAGTAAACCGGCAGAAAATCCTGCTTATAAAACAGGTCGTCCTGATTCGCTGGCGAGGTCAAAAATGCGTGCTTTGTTATTTCATCAGTTTACCTTTAAAGGAGCTCCTCACATTTGGAATGGGGATGAGATGGGTATGTGGGGAGCTGATGATCCAGACAATCGCAAGCCATTGTGGTGGCAGGATGCCAAATTGGAGGCAGAAACTCCTTTTGATTCAAGGAGTGGCAATGCTGTGGACATGCCGTCGTTTGATCAAAGTATTTTTGATTATTACGCATCTCTTTGTCAGCTAAGAAAGGCCAATAGTGCATTGCAAACCGGCTCATTTTCATTCTTGAGAAATATGACTGGACAAGGTATTTTGGCGTACAGCCGGGAAAATAATGATCAGCAACTGTTGGTTTTTATCAATGGCGAAAATGAGACTAAAACCATGTCCACGAATGAATTTAAGGGTTACAGACCCATCTACAGTCAAGGGGCAGTGGTTGAAAACAACCAGGTATCCTTTAAGCCATATGGAGGGATTGTGCTGAAAAAAAATTAAGGAGATGCCACCGGCTTACAGGTACAGTAAGTGATGCCTTTTTTCTTTTTACGAGAGAAAACATCAATCGTTTTCGTATGTCTTTTACCCATTTTATCCAGTACCCGGTATGTGCCGATCCAAACACAGTTGGACAGTTGCAGGTATGATCCCAGAGGATAGATATCCAGTAAATCCCGGGAAATGGCAACAAATGGTTCTTTTATTTTACGGGTGAATTGCCCTGAGGCAGTACGTCCATTTAAATGGTAACGCAATACTTTTACCTTAATTGAGTCTCGGGCAACAGTGTCTATTTGAGTCCCGGGAGGAAGCTGGCTCATCAGCCTCTGCCCATTTACTATGACGAATAATAAAATGAAGATTAGGAGCCTCATGAAGCTAAAATAAGTATTAAATGTTAAATAAATCTAAAAACCCTTGACTTTTCGGAATAAATAAACATATATTTGTGGCAGAGATAGTACTTTAATTTTTCATAGCGTTCGGGTGGCCTCGGAGGATTCTTTCTCCGGGGCTTTTTTCATTTTAGGGCGTATTCAAAATCGTTGATTATGTCTTTTGTGTCTTCAATGCCAACCGAAACCCGGATGAGGTTGTTGGTTATTCCAAACGATTCCCTTAAAGATTCATCAACATTAAGGTGAGAGCTCGATGCAGGATGCAAGACGAGGGTATCAACATCGCCTAAAGTTGGAGCCTGGACGCAGAGGCTGAGTTTATTCATGACCGAAAGCGTTTCCTCCATAGATCCATTTACAGCAAAACTGAGCATACCTCCATAAGCTGCCATTTGCCGGCTTGCGAGCGGGTGGTATTTATGATCTGGCAAGCCTAAATAGTTGACTCTTTCAACCTTTGGATGGGCAGACAACCAGGTGGCAAGTGCCAGGGCATTTTTGCAGTGGGCATCCATTCTCAGGGCGAGGGTTTTCAAGCCATTATTGAGTAGCCAGGCATCCCAGGCATTGGAGGTAGCTCCCATCAATTTTAAAGTTGTTTTGATCCTGGATTCCAATGAAGCATCTTTGCCCAGAATAACGCCTGATATGGAATTGCCGTGACCATTGAGGTATTTGGTAGAAGAATGAATGATAAAATCAATGCCGTACTTAAAAGGTTGTTGTAAATAAGGCGTGCAAAAAGTATTGTCTATAATAGTGAGAATTCCGTATTGGGCGGCAAGACCTGCTACCGCTTGCAAATCCACACAATCAAGCGTTGGGTTGGACGGTGTTTCGAGGTAAATGGCTTTTATACTTGAATTTTGACGGATGCAATGCTCTATTTCACTGGGGTCATCAAAACGCGAAAAGACAGGTGTAAGACCATGTCGTGACATAACCTTGTTGAAAAGTTCCGTAGTACCCCCATAAATATTGGCTTGGGTGAGAATGGCATCACCAGCATTGAGGATGGCATACAGCAGCGTACTGATAGCAGCCATGCCACTGGAAGTAAGGTAGGCAAAAGGCGTAAAATCGCATTGATACCCTTCCATGGCTGCAATTTTGGCAGCTACCGTATCTACTGTTGGATTTCCGTATCGGGAATAGACATGACCCTGCTTTTTCCCTGTGAAAATCTCGATACTTTCCTCTACCTCGTCAAATACAAAAGAAGAAGTAGCATACAAGGGTAGTTGATGTGGCTGCGTAGTTTTTGTATCTTTATGCTCAGCAACGCAAAAAGATTTCAATGATAAACCGTTAAGAGGCATGATTAAAAGAATTTTGAGTCCAAAAATAGTCAAAATCGGCCTTACCTTACTATTGGCGACCACCATTCACAGCTTTGTATCCGCTCAAGCTGGGGAGGATTCGTTAAAGGTAAATGGTAGTCAAAACGCGAAAGTATATATGGTCAGTGCTGCCATAGGCGGTTTGCAACCATCCGGGGCCTTCAAGAAAAAAATTCAGGATATGCAGACCCAATTCAACCTGTCAGGATTTGGTCAGGTTAAAGCAGAAAGTCCTTTGTTTGCTGGATTTGAATTGGGATACAGCAATTTGCAGCGATATGGTACTACCCTTCCTTTCATAGTGGATGGGATCACAGAGGACTGGAGTGTTGAAACCAAAAGCCAAATCCTCTATATGGAGATTTCGACCCGGTATTACTTTCCATTTAAAATTTACACCCTGGATTTTTTCAGTGAGTTTGGGATAGGAACCAATATATTATTCACAACCACTGCATTTACGCCACCCAATAGTGAGGAAGCCAGTGAAACAGACACTGATAAATCGTCTGTTACCCTGCGATATGGGGCGGGTCTTGGCTTTCATTTGCCCATTTATGAAATGATATACATACAGGGCCGAGTTAATTATGCAGGGGGGCTTTCGACCCAATATTACGGTTTAAAAGACAGGATAGAACCCATAGTAGATAGCACAATTGAGGCTTTTGAACTCCAAAAATCCACAACAGACATTTTAAAGTGGGATATAGGTCTTACTTTTGCATTTTAATTTATAGATGACGTCAATAAAGATATCAGACCTGGAAAGGCAGGATGATCTATACATTCATGAACAAATTGTGGTAGATAGGGGCCAGCGGCCTTTAAGGATCGACAAGTTTTTGATGGATAAGCTGGATCAGATTTCACGAAACCGGCTTCAAAATGCCATCAAGGCATCGTGTGTGTTGGTTAATGAAAAGGAAGTAAAATCCAATTACAAAATAAAGCCGGACGATGTAATATCTCTCGTCTTACCTCGTAACCCGGATGATGTTGAAATACTTGAACCTGAAAACATCCCGCTCGATATCGTTTATGAGGATGCTGAGTTGATGGTTATCAACAAACAACCGGGGCTGGTGGTACATCCGGGAGTAGGCAACCCCAAAGGCACCCTTGTCAATGCTTTGCTATATCATTTCAGAGATACTGAATTGCCTGTCATGCAGGGCAATACAGCTTCCCGGCCGGGGCTTGTTCACCGAATCGACAAAGACACTTCCGGACTAATGGTGATCGCCAAAACGGACTATGCCATGACCCATCTGGCTCGACAATTTTTCTATCACACGATTGAGAGAGAATACGTGGCATTGGTATGGGGAGAGCCGGAGCAGGAAGAAGGAACCATCGTTGGACATATTGGAAGGCACCCGACTCTTCCCAAAAGGTTTTATGTATTTCCGGAAGGAGACCAGGGTAAACACGCTATCACCCATTATTCAGTCATAGAAAGGCTTTACTATGTAAGTCTGGTAAAGTGTATATTGGAGACCGGCAGAACCCACCAAATAAGGGTTCACATGAAATACAAAGGCCATACCCTTTTTAACGATGCACGCTACGGAGGAGATAAAATTCTGAAAGGAACCATTTTCAGTAAATACAAACAGTTTGTGGAAAATTGTTTTACTATACTGCCCAGACAAGCACTGCATGCCAGGGTCCTGGGGTTTGAGCACCCGACAACCGGAGAAAAAATGAGGTTTGTTTCAGATCTTCCGCAGGACATAGCCCAGGTTCTTGACAAATGGCGCAATTATGTAAAAAGCAGAAAAGAAAATTTGGGAGAAAAAGAAGTTGTTGAAGATGAAACTATCTGATAGAATTGAAGCCCTGGCCCAATTAGGCAATTACCTTCACCATCTTGCCGGCGCTGAAATCGAAGAGATGATAGCCAAGGCAGTGGCGTTTAACCCCTGGTTTTCAAAAGAAAACATCAGGCTGGCCTTGTCATCTATCCGGGATGAAATGCTGTCTCATAAGGCCCTGGAAGACTGGATGGAGAATTACAAGGGGATGGACACCATTGTTCCCAAAAAGGTGGGCCTGATATTGGCAGGCAACATACCTGCTGTAGGTTTTCATGATGTGCTTTGTGTTTTGATCAGTGGGCACTATGCTCTTATTAAAATGTCTGATAAAGATAAAATTATCATTCCATTTTTATTGGATCATTTGGTAAGAATACAGCCTACGTTTGCGCATCAGTTTGAATGGGTGGATCAATTGAAAAACATAGACGCCGTAATTGCCACCGGATCCGACAATACCGGCATATATTTTCAATCCTATTTTGGCAAATATCCTAACATTATCAGAAGGCACAGAAACAGTGTAGCAGTATTGGATGGCCAGGAAAACGCAGATGACATAAGGCTGTTGGGGAAAGATATATTTCAATACTTTGGTCTGGGCTGCCGCAACGTTTCAAAACTTTATCTGCCGGTTGGTTACCCAATTACGTTTTTACTGGAAGTATTGCATGAGTACAACGACATCATCTATCACCATAAATACAAAAATAATTTTGATTACAATATTGCCTTGTATCTGATCAATAGAGTAAAATATGTAAACAACGGTTGTTTGATTTTGGTAGAAGATCCAAGACTTACCTCCCGAATTGCTTCCCTACATTACGAATATTACAAGAATGAAAATGAGCTCAGTAATCTTTTGGAAGCCAACAAAGATGGCATTCAATGTGTAGTCAGTAAAAAGGCAATGAATGGCATAGATGTGGTTCCCTTTGGACATAGTCAAATGCCCGGTCTCAGGGATTACGCTGATGGCATCGATACGATGTCTTTCTTAAAAAACCTGTGATGACGAAGAAAGAAAAAGCAGCACATATAGCCAGCATTCTGGAACATTTATATCCGGAGACTCCTATCCCGCTAGATCATAAAAATGCCTATACCCTTTTGATTGCCGTCCTGCTTTCAGCGCAATGCACAGATGAGCGGGTGAATAAAGTTACCCCTGCCTTGTTTAAAGCCGCATCTACCCCCATGCAGATGGTCAAACTGACCGTAGATCAGATAGAACAAATCATCAGACCTTGCGGACTGGCGCCCAGAAAGGCTAAGGCCATACATGAGCTTTCCCAAATTCTGATTGATCAATACAACGGCGAGGTGCCGGCTGCCATGGAATCTCTAGAAGCATTGCCGGGAGTGGGCCATAAAACAGCATCCGTTGTAATGTCACAGGCCTTTGGTGAACCTGCATTTCCGGTAGATACCCATATCCACAGGTTGGCAGAAAGATGGGGTTTGAGCAATGGAAAAAATGTAGTTCAGACCGAAAAAGATTTAAAGACCCTTTTTCCAAAAGACAGCTGGAATCAGCTGCATTTGAGGATCATATTTTTTGGTCGGCAATACTGCCCTGCCAGGGCGCATGATGTAGAAAAATGTCCCATCTGCAAGCTATATGGTAAAAAGAAAAAAAGTAAAAACTAACGATGTCCCCTGGCTTACTTAAGCTCAGTTTAATGGTAATAACCCTATGAGAAAAATCAGAAAACCCTAACTTGTAAAAAAAAGAAATATGCACTTCAAAATAACTCTTTTACTTTTTTTGACAGCATTACTGGCATGCCAATCACATCCTACCTCACTTCCCCAGCCTACTGAAGTACGCAAAGATGCCGAAGAGGGCAATCACTCATTACAAAGGCAAAAGTGGTTTGATTTGATTCACGGGGGACAAAACTCAGGATGGCAAATGCAGGAGCTACGAAACCAGGAAGACCGACTTTCTTATGTGCGTGGGCTTGCGGAAGCAGACAGAGATGGGACAGAAGATCTGGCCGGCGGCAGAATTCGTGGAAAATGGCTGGAGCGCGGAAGTAGCAATCAAGCAGGATCCATCATGAATGTATGGTATGAGGCCACCAGCGATCAGCTATATGCCATTGGAGCCGGGGGTCCGCTTTTTAGAGGCGGTTTGAGTGGATTCAGCTGGGAGTTGGTAAATGATGACATCCGGTTTGATGCTGCCGTTTTAGAGGCATTTTCATTGACGGGAGGACTTAAGCGGTTGGTCGCCTTTACGGGCGGCAATCCCTTTTACAGCGAGGATGATGGCCTAACGTGGACAAAAGCAACCGGTTTTGCAGCATCTGCTGACGGGTACCATGTTCACACTTCCATAAGACTGACAGATGCAGTACTTGTTTTAGCCAAAAAAGGTTGGTCGAACAATTACATTTTGTACAGAACTGAAGACGGCAAAAAATATACAATAGTAAAAGTATTTACTACATCGGATGGCAGAAACCTGGCCATGTGCGCTACACCCAAAAAAGACCAACTATACTTGATCGAACAAGTAAATGCACAAGAGAGTAAAATTCACACACTGGCAGTCGGGAGCACTGTTTTGAGTTTAAAAAATGAAACTTCACCCATAGGATTCGGAGGAGCTGGCAGTGCCAACATTCAAAGCAATGTTTCAGGCTCGGATACAACCCTCTTTGTTTTTGATGATGCTTTGAAATTTAACCAATCCAAAGACCACGGACAAAACTGGGAGCTGCTTTCCAAACTTCCCACAACGCCGTGGAGTGTGGCATTATTGGTTGCGCCATCCAATGCCGGCAAGATGTTGTATGGTGAAGTAAACGCATTCAGAAGTTTGAATGGAGGTAAAAACTGGATAACCGTTAATGAATGGTGGGAATATTATGGACAGGTTCAGACTAAGTTGCATGCCGACATCATGGTGATGAAAGAGTTTAAAGATCCCCAAAATAAAGACGTCATCATCATTGGACACCATGGAGGCATCAGTCTCACTTATGATTACGGACTCACTACCAAAAATATTTCATTGTATGGTTTGAATGTAAGTCAATATTATGATGTAAGGTCTTATCCACCTGATGTATCCAGGGTGTTTGCCGGTGCTCAGGATCAGGGACTTCAAAGAGGATTGGTCGTAGACGAAACCATTGCAGATTTTTATCAAAACATCAGCGGTGATTACGGACATATTGAATTTACCGGAGGTGGCACCCATATGTGGACCATGTATCCCGGAGGCAGTCTATCCTTTTACCTTAATCCCCTGACCGAAAACAACCCCACAGCAGGATACGAAATTGACGCTAAAAGAGAATCCGTTTGGATTCCTCCAATCGCCGTAGATCCTCATGAAGCAGCCGATGTTGTTTATGTGGCAGGAGGAAGTGCCAATGCGAGTAAAAATGGCAGTTACATCCTTAAAATCACATACAGCGGTGGAAGTCTGACAGCGGTTGACCTACCTTTTGATTTTTCGGTGAGTGGTGGAGAAGTATCCGCTATATCGATCAGTCCTATTGACAGAAATATCTGGTTTGTAGCCACTACAAATGGCTATGTTTATAAATCCACAGACGCAGGTCAGAGTTTTGCTTTAAAACAAAAAATGACATCACAGGCTCACTATTTATATGGCTCCTGCATATTGCCTTCATCAAAAGATGTAAATCTTGTTTATCTATCGGGCAGTGGTTATGGCAATGTAGCGCCTGTTTACATTTCCAAAGATGGAGGAGAAAGTTTCCAAACGATGAGAAATGGCATGCCCTCCACGGTAGCCTATCAAATAGCCGCAGATGAAGAAAATGGAATCATTTATGCTGCCACTGAGGTGGGACCTTTTGTCTACTTTGAGGCAGAAGAAAAATGGTTCCCGCTTTCCGGAAACACTACACCTAATCAGACATTTTGGAGTGTTGAATACCTGCAGGAAATCAATACTGCACGATTTGCAACCTATGGCAGAGGGGTATGGGATTTTGTTTTTGAAAGTCTACCTGTATCTACCCTCAATCTTGCGGGGAATAAAGACAAAATTGAGTTATGGCCAATACCCGCCACCCATCATGTGAATTGGAAAAGTGAGGAAGAAATACAAAGAATAACGCTGTACAATGCTACCGGCATACCTGTGAAGGAAGTCAAACCCGATGATACACAGGTAGACCTAACTTTTTTAAAGCCGGGTAGCTATTATTTTGTGTTTTCAACGGGAAAAAAGTTAATTTCGAAAAAAATAATTAAACTATAAATTATGAACAAACTTTTAGGGGTCGGATCCAGGGTAAAGCATCCGGCTTATGGAGATGGAGTAGTAATAGGATTGGATGTAGCTGCTTACAAAATGTGTTTTATGCATTATGGTGTAAAGCATGTGGGAAAAGAATACAATGGCTGGGAAATAATTGAGGCCCTGGAACCGGAAGAAGTAGTCACATTTAATGAAGCAGAAAAGTCCTTGGTAAAAATACTGAGAGCCATGTCGGATATTTCAGAAATAGTGCCCTTGGGTGACCGGTGGAAGGGAGGAAATATGTTGTTACAGCCTGAAGATAAGAGCCTTAAGCCCAAAGAGATGCCAATAGAAGCATTTTTTCATAAAATAGTTATGGTCCGCGATCGCCTAAGGGTGATGGAACAACGCATCAATGCTTCCAAGCTCGAAGAGGAAGAAAAGATCAATTTACAACAATACATTACTCGCATCTATGGCAGTCTGACCAGTTTCAATGTGTTGTTTAAGAACAAAGAAGACCAGTTTGTCGGAGAAAAAGGAGACGCTTAAAAACCCGATGAAATGGAGGTTGTTTAAAATGCAGAAAAAATAAAGATGCAAAGTAGTTCGATGTTCCGCTGGATGTTTTTTATTGCGATGTTAACGGCTGTTTTACAATCGTGTGTCAGCCCTCACCAGCAATTTGATAAATTACCTCCGGGTATATGGAGAGGTGTCCTGTACCTGGATGGAGAACTGGTGATGGCAGTTGATAAAAAAGACGTTACCCAGGTAAAAAACCTTCCCGGAGAGTTGCCGTTTACCTTTGAAGTGGTCTACGGCCAAAAGGATAGTTTTCAATTGATTATTCACAATGGCAGCGAGCGTATTTCTGTTAAAAACATCCGGTATGGAAGGGATAAAGCAACAGCCAAAGACACATTACTGGCTACGTTTGACGGATATGATACTTACGTGAAAGCCATTTTTGAGGAAAGGTTGATGGAAGGTTACTGGCATGTCAACTACAGAGATAATTACAAGATACGGTTTAAGGCATATTACGGCGACGACAGGAGATTCAAGCTTGCAGCCAAAGAAACAAACGAAAACTTTTCAGGCAGGTATAAAGTTATTTTCTCACCCGGCACAGAAGATGAATATCCCGGCAT
>CALJKQ010000181.1 GCA_937973565.1 uncultured Saprospiraceae bacterium
CTTCATCGCGGACAGCGTTTTACGGACAACGGACAGCGGACAACGGTTTACGGACAACGGACAGCGGACAGCGGTTTACGGACAGCGGTTACCCGATACCCCGATACCCCGATACCCCGATACTCCGATGCTCCGATACCCCGATACCCCAAATTTCCCTATCTTTACCAAAAATTAATCTATGTCCACAGCCCTCAAAGACATCAAACGCATCACTACCCACATTCTGCAACAAATGAAGCAGGAAGGGGAAAAGATATCGATGATCACGGCCTATGATTTCAGCATGGCCCGGATCTACGACGATGCCGGCATCGACATCATTCTGGTAGGGGATTCAGCATCCAATGTGATGGCAGGACACGAAACTACCTTGCCCATTACCCTCGACCAAATGATTTACCATGCCCAATCGGTGGTGCGGGGTGTGAACAGGGCCTTTGTGGTGGTGGACATTCCTTTTGGCTATTACCAAAGCAATCCCACCAAGGCATTGGAATCTTCGATCCGAATCATGAAAGAAAGCGGCGGCCATGCCGTCAAACTGGAGGGTGGGGCAGAAGTGAGAGAGGCGGTCGAAAAAATCATCAACTCCGGCATACCGGTCATGGGTCACCTCGGACTGATGCCACAGAGCATATACAAATATGGAACCTATTCGGTGAGGGCCAGGGAAGAAGAAGAGGCGGATAAACTGATCGCCGATGCCCAGGTCTTGCAGGAAGCCGGTTGTTTTGCACTGGTGCTTGAAAAAATTCCTGCCACGCTTGCAGAACGCGTAAGCAATTCATTGCACATTCCCGTCATTGGCATTGGGGCGGGTGGCGCGTGCGACGGGCAGGTGCTGGTGTCCCACGATTTGCTGGGCATCACCAAAGATTTCCATCCCCGTTTCTTGCGAAGATACCTTAATCTTTATGATACCGTAAAAACAGCGGTGGGTCAGTACGTGGCCGATGTTAAATCGGGAGATTTCCCCAACGAAAACGAACAATACTAATCGGCAAAAGCATCAACCTTTTCGGCAAACTGTATGTCTTTTTCGGTGATGCCTCCTGACTCATGGGTTTGGAGACTCAGGCTCACTTTATTATAAACGGCAAGCCAGTGGGCATGGTGGTTGAGCTGTTCCGATAATAGGGCTACGCGACTCATAAAAGCAAAGGCTTCCGAAAAATCGGCAAAACTAAAATGTTTGACCAGGTGGTTGTTTTCCAGTTTCCAGCCTCGCAAGGTAGAGACGGCTATGCTCAGTTCCTGATGACTCAATACGGGTTTCATGGTTGACTTTTATTTGGCAAACAAAACTTTTTGTTCAGGGTTCAAATCACCCGACCGCAATGCAAAGTTATTGGCTTATATGCCGTATCCGGATAAATGAGTTCCGCATGGCTTTATGTTTGGTGTTGGCCACCGGTAAACATTTAAATTAATGCCAGGTAATACAGGGGCCAATTTAATTTCGTTGTTTTTATATCTTTGCATTCTGCATTCTGTTAAGTGTAATATTTCATGAATTTCAAGACATTATTGAGCCGCCGATGGCTCTTGATTTTGGCTCCCATAGGGGTTGTCTTTTTGGCATGCCTATTCTGGTTGCTCTATCTTCCCAATGTGGTGGTCGACAAGTACGAACTCAAAATTGCCAGAGGCACTTCATACCAGGCACTTTTTGACAAACTCAAACAAGATGGTGTGTTATCCCAAACGGGAAGTTTTGACTTCATGGCAGGCATCATGGGCTATAAGAAGGGAGAGGTTCCTTCGGGTCGGTTCCTGCTCAGGAAAGGTATGACCAACCGCACGCTGTTGAGTAAATTGAGATCCGGCAATCAGGATGCCATCCAACTCATCTTTAACAACGCCAGAGACATCCAACAACTGGCCGGCATGTTGTCGCACGATTTGGAAGCCGACAGCTTATCCTTGTTAAACGCATTTCTGGCCGACAGCCTCCTGCAAAAAAATGGTCTCAAACCGGAGACCGCCATGACCCGCTTTATACCCAATACATACGAGGTATTCTGGAACATCACGCCGGAAAAGCTGGTGAAAAGAATGCAGCAGGAAACGGATAAATTCTGGAATGAAGAAAGGACGGCCAAAGCAGCCGCTATACCCCTGACCAAAGAAGAAGTGTATACCCTGGCTTCCATCGTAGAAAAAGAATCCAACAACAGGAAAGAAAGACCCACCGTTGCCGGTGTTTACCTCAACCGATTGAAAACCGGCGAAAAACTAAGGGCCGATCCAACCGTTGTCTTTGCCGTAGGTGACTTCACATTGAGGCGCATTTTGTTTGAGCACGTTTACTTCGATTCACCCTACAATACTTACATGAACGAAGGACTGCCCCCGGGACCGATCTACATGCCATCAACGAATTCGATCGATGCCGTACTCAATGCCGAAAAACACGACTACCTGTTTTTCTGTGCCAAACCGGGATACAACAGCGAGCACGCATTCGCCGTAACAGCAGAGCAACACCAACGCAATGCTGCAATTTACCACAACTGGCTGGAAAAGGAAGGCATCCGATAGTTTCTTGATTATGCTTTGAAAGCATGGAAAAAACTGTGTAAAATGGCTTTTCACCGTTGTTTCGATAAAATCCGCTCGCAACCCTCTCACAGCATGGTGTAAATTCAGAAAAGCTTGCTTATTTTGAGTCCCATTAAACACCACCACCATGGTACGCAGCGCAACACTAAACGATTTACCGGCACTTGCCGAACTTTTTGATGCCTATCGGATTTTTTACGAAAAACAGACCGATATCGATGGGGCCTTCCATTTTTTGCAGGACCGAATGCAAAACAAGGAGTCCGTTATTTTTGTCAGTGAAGCGGAAGGACACCTGACCGGCTTTACCCAACTTTATCCTCTCTTTTCTTCCACCCGCATGAAACGTTTGTGGCTGCTCAACGATTTGTTTGTAAGCCCCGAATGGAGAGGACAGGGACACTCCATAGCACTGATCGATGCAGCCAAGGAGCTGGCCATTCAAACCAATGCTGTCGGTTTGATGCTGGAAACAGCTAAGTCCAATTTCATCGGCAACCAATTATACCCCAAAACAGGCTTTGTTTGCGATGAGGATCACAACTACTACAGCTGGGATGTAACCTAAAAGGAAAGTGACCCACAAGCCAAACCATGTTAAGAAAATTTGATTTAATTTATTGGTTTTCAGCAAATTTTTCAGAATAATAATTGGATAGAACACCAATTTATCACATCCAACCAAATATTATTTTGCAATCAAATTTGTTTTCAATTTTCTATGCCATAATGAAGCAATAGTGCAAAACCTGTATTAAATTTGTTACGAGATTCTCAACATGATTTTACGGGCAAAATACTTTGGTTTACTCCTTTTACTTTCGATTTTCTGGTCGTGTGAGGAGGAAATTTATTTTGCAGACCGCAATTTTCAGCCCAGGATAGTTTTGAGTTCAATTTTTACTAATGACTCTATTTGGGTTGTCAACCTTACGCACTCTCAATCCATTTTTGATGATTCTCAGGAAAAGCCGGTAATAGAAGATGCCAAGATCGTAATCACCAACCGTGTGGGTGCTCAGGAATGCCAGCTCTTTCATACAGGCAATGGCGTTTACAAAAGTTTTAAATGTACATCAGGCCAGGATCAATACTACAAAATCTCTGTTTATTCACCTACTTATGGTTCTGTTACTGCCGAAAGCACCATTCCGGCTTTCGCAGAACTTTCCAACATTGAGGTGGTAGAATCACAGGAATTTGAAGATGCCAGCGAGATATCTTTCAACATCAAAGACAATTCAACTGATAATAACTTTTACATTTGGTCTGTTGTAGAGGTAGATACTTCTGCCCATTCCGCCGAGAATCCCAACAACTTCAAAATCGATACCCGTCAATGGGTGAGCGATGTGAGCAAGGAAATCCGGGGCAATACATCCAGCAAAGTCAATACTTCTTTGTCTGCCTCCGAATTTGAATTGGAAACGTTGGGTTCGGGTCCCAAGCTGATTACATCACGTTTCAATGGTAAAGACGGCGTTGGAGGCAATCAGGGAACCGTAAAAAACAAGGTGTGGATGATTCGCATGATGACAGTAAGTTCAGATCTTTACAATTATTACCAAAGTCTTCAAGACTACGTAAAAGCTTCACAAAATCAAAATTCACAGGTTGACCCCAGTAAGTTATTTACCAATGTGAAAGGCGGCTTAGGCATTTTCGCCGGTTATACGGTGAAGTATTATGAGATTCCAAAATAATTTAGGGTAGATTTTCTCATTCATTTACCATCTTCTTATCATTCAATCATCACTTTATTAAGTAATTAGCTTGATTCTGAAGTCTTGTGGTTGGGATAACTCAAATCCATCAGGCCTTGTTCGTGATTTTAGCAGGTCAAAAAAAACTGCGTAATTTATATGTCAATAGTACTGACCTGACTATTTTAGCCTTTGAAATGTACCGCATGGTTCGCAAATTTTTGTTTTTACTTCTTTTGACCGCTGTTTGGTCCTGCAACAATGATGATATACCCGTTGATTTGATCATCCACAATGCAGATATCTATACTGTTGACCCTGCCATGCCCAAAGCTTCGGGATTGGCGGTGTCCAAAGGCAAGATCATCTTTGTGGGTAAATCCAATGAAGTATTAAGCATGAAAAATCCCGATACCAAAGTCATCGACGCCCGCGGTCATTTTGTGATGCCCGGCTTCATAGAAGGTCATGGTCACTTTTCAGGTCTGGGTTTTAGTCTGGTCAACCTCAATTTTCTGAACTCCCGGAGCTGGGAAGAAATCACCGCCATGGTTGCCGAAAGGGTGAAGACTACCTCACCGGAAGCCTGGATAGAGGGTAGGGGCTGGCACCAGGAAAAGTGGGACAGCCTTCCGGTGAAGAGCGTGCAAGGTTATCCGGTCCACAATACCTTGAGTGATATTACTCCTGACAATGCCGTAATTCTGTTTCATGCCAGCGGTCACAGCCTCTTTGCCAATGAAAAAGCCATGGAACTTGCCGGCGTGGGAAAAGATACACCCGATCCCCCCGGCGGCAGGATCGTAAGAAATAAAAAAGGAGAAGCCATCGGTGTATTTGAAGAAAGAGCCATGGATATTGTGCGTGCGGCTTACGAAAAATACAGGGCCGGCTTGAGTGACCAGGCCAAAGAAAGAGAGTGGCAGACGGCCATTGCACTGGCAGAAGCTGAATGTATAGACAATGGCATTACCTCATTTCAGGACGCGGGTTCAACTTTTGAGGAATTGGATCGGTACAAAAAGCTGGCAGAGAAAGGAGAACTGGACATCCGGCTTTGGGCAATGGCCAGACACAGCTATGAAATGATGAAGGATAAAATCGCCCAATACAAATACGTTTCTCCTTTTTTTACCTGCAACGCCATCAAGTCGGAAGTCGATGGGGCCTTGGGCGCCTTTGGTGCCTGGCTGTTGAAACCTTATAGCGACAAACCCGGCTTTACAGGTCAGAATACGACCGATATTTACGAGGTGCGAAAAATAGCAGGCCTGGCCATCGACAATGATATGCAGCTCTGCGTTCATGCCATTGGTGACCGTGCCAATAAAGTAGTGCTCGACATCTATGAAGGAATGGCCGAAATGCATCCTGAAAAAAAGGATTTGCGCTGGCGGATAGAACATGCCCAACACCTGGCCGTCGAAGATATACCTCGTTTCGCCAAAGCTGGCATCATTGCCAGCATGCAAGGGGTTCATTGTACGAGTGATGCACCCTTTGTGGTAAAACGCCTGGGTGTAGAAAGAGCCAGGACGGGAGCTTACGCGTGGAGGAGTTTGCTTAAAAAAGGAGTACACATTGCCAATGGAACAGACACTCCGGTTGAGGATGTTGACCCCATCAGAAACTTTTATGCTACCGTGACCCGAAAAAGAGAAGACAGCAAGGTTCCTTTTTTTCCTGAACAGCGAATGACCCGGGTGGAAGCCATCAAATCGTACACTTTAGACAATGCCTACGCTGCCAAAGAAGAGGATGTAAAAGGCTCATTGAGTGTAGGTAAGTACGCCGACATCGTTATCCTTTCCAACAATTTGTTGAAGTGCCGGGAAAGTGACATCCTCAAAACCAAGGTTCTGTTTACCATCGTAAATGGCAGAATTGTCAAGCACAAACCCGGATAAAATAGGCAGGTTTTAAAAAGATTTCCAAATGGGTGCCGGATAAAATTGGCCGTTAAGTATCTGCAAAAAGCGGAATAAACAGGATTATTTATTATAAAATGGAGAATTTGGCTAATGTAAATTATTGTTTTTCAAGATTTATAAAAAATAATTCCCATATTTAAATCTTTAAGACTACCTTTGTAATTATTTATTTTTTTTCTATTTTTTTTAACAATGAATTTATACGTAGGAAACCTGAACTTTGATGTGAAAGAAGAAGACATCAGATCCCTTTTTGAAGAAGTTGGCGATGTAGCAAGTGTTAAGCTAATGTTGGACCGGGAAACCGGCAGATCCAAAGGCTTTGCATTTGTAGAAATGGCTGACACTGAGGAATCCATTATTGCCATGAAAACCCTGAACGGCCGCGAGTTCCACGGAAGGAACATCGTAGTGAATGAAGGAGTGCGCTCTGACAAGCCACGTACAGGTGGTGGAGGCGGTGGCTTCAATCGCGGAGGCGGTGGAGGCGGCGGCTTCAACCGCGGCGGCGGCGGAGGCGGCGGCTTCAGACCCGGTGGTGGCGGCGGAGGCGGCTTCAACCGTGGCGGTGGCGGCGGTGGTGGCTACAGACCCGGCGGCGGAAGCGGCGGCGGCGGAGATCGCAGACCCAGAACCAACGATGGTGGAAGAAGACCATTTGATGGAAATCGCGACAACAGCAGACCTTTCAACAGGGACTACAACCGCGATAGCAACAGAGATTACAATCGTGATTCCAATCGCGATTATAACCGCGACTTCAACACAAGAGACAAAGACGAGGATTAATTTCGGAACCAGTCCGAAATTTTTTCATCTCATAAGACTGTAATTTTGCACGGCAGGCAATAGGTTCATACCTATTGCCAATGCCCTTTTATATCATACAACATGAATAGTTTTGAAACTTCAGGCTTAAAACCTGAAATCCTTGCTGCACTCAAGGATCTGGGCTTTGTTACCCCAACCCCCATCCAGCAGCAGACCCTTCAGCTTTTGATTCATTCCCGTAAGGATTTAATTGCCCTGGCACAGACCGGCACCGGTAAAACGGCTGCTTTTTCCTTGCCATTGCTCCAAAACCTTACCGGTCATGAGTCTGAAGTGAGAACCCTGATTCTGGCTCCCACAAGAGAGCTTTGTCTGCAAATAGCCAACGACATAAAATCTTATACCAAGTATCTTCCCGGTATCCGTTCGGTAGCCGTCTATGGAGGAGCCAACATCACCACACAGATTGCAGCACTCAAAGAGGGCGTTCAAATCGTAGTGGGCACGCCCGGAAGAACCCTGGATCTCCTTGAGCGCAAAAAACTCAAGGTGGATAAAATTCAGACCCTGGTCCTGGATGAAGCAGATGAGATGCTCTCCATGGGTTTCAAAGATGAACTCGATGCCATCCTGGCAGGTACACCGGAAGACAAGCAGGTTTTGCTGTTTTCAGCCACCATGCCTGATGAAATCCGACACATTGCCTCCAAATACATGCACAGTCCACAGGAAGTGTCTGCCGGCAGAGCCAACAAGAGCAATGAGATGATTACGCACTACTACTATGTGGTAAGTGCCAGAGATCGCTACAATGCATTGAAACGCATCGCTGACGTCAATCCTGACATTTATGCCATCATCTTTTGTCGTACCAAAGCGGAAACACAGGAAATTGCCGACAAACTCGGACACGATGGCTACAATGCAGATGCCCTACACGGCGACTTGTCGCAAGCGCAACGCGATTATGTGATGAATCGATTCAGGAAGCGTCAATTGCAAATGTTGGTAGCAACCGATGTGGCAGCCAGAGGCCTTGATGTGACGGATCTTACCCACGTAATCAATTACAACCTGCCCGATGATCCTGAAGTTTATATACACAGATCGGGTCGTACCGGAAGAGCAGGGAAGACCGGAGAGTCTGTGAGCATCATCCATACCAAGGAAATGCATAAGATCAGACAGCTGGAGAAAAAGATCGGCAAACCGATTGACCTTGCCATGGTGCCTACCGGTAAAGAGATTTGTCAGGTTCAATTGCTCAACCTCATCGACAAGGTGAAGGAAGTGGAAATCAACGATGAAAAAATCAAACCATTCCTTCCGGCCATCATGGACAGCATCGCCAACATCGACCACATCCAGCTCATCAAAAAATTTGTGTTGGTGGAATTCAACCGATTTTTGGATTACTACAAGGATGCAGTTGATATAAACGTGGCGGATAAACAAAACAGGAAATCAAGAGAAGACGGTGGATCTGCTTATGTAAAGTTCTTTATGAACCACGGCAGCCAGAGCAAGATCACCCCGGGCATCCTCATCAACCTTATCAACGAACACCTTCCCAACGAAACCGTTGGCATTGGCAGGATCGATATCCGCAAAAATATGACCCTTTTCGATGTAGAAGCCGGTCACAAAGATACGGTGGTTCAAGCCTTTAAAAAGACAGCCTACAAAGGCTTAGTGGTAAGACCCGACCAGGGACAAGCCGAAGGCGGTGAAAAAAGTTTCAGGAAAGACGATGGCAGACAAGGAGGCGGCTATGGCGGTAAAAAACCGACCGATAAAAAGAAATTCGAAAGCCGACCTACAGAGCGAAAGAAATTCGACAGCAAACCATCTGCCAAAGGAAAACGCAAATCCTGGACCTAAACAGGATTGTATTATCTATCTTTGGGGTAAATAACATTTCCGGTGAGCAATTCATTTGGTCATTTGTTTCGCATTACTACTTATGGTGAGTCGCACGGCCCGGCCATAGGAGTGGTCATTGATGGCTGTCCGCCGGGGCTGGTGGTAGATCGTGATCTCATCCAAAAACAAATGGATCGCCGAAGACCCGGCCAAAGCGCTATCGTTTCCCAGCGAAAAGAAGCGGATGAGGTAGAAATTTTGTCCGGGGTTTTCGAAAACAAGACCACAGGCATGCCCATTCATCTGATGATTCGCAATGAAGATGCCCAATCGAAAGACTACAGTCATCTGCAGGATACCTTCAGACCTTCCCATGCTGACTTTACGTATGAAGCCAAATACGGTCACAGGGATTATCGAGGCGGAGGAAGATCATCTGCCAGGGAAACAGCAGCAAGAGTGGCTGCGGGTTGTTTTGCTACTATGTTACTCAATCACTTCAACATCAACATTACTGCTTTCGTGAGTCAGGTTGGAAATATAATCATGGATCCTTTGCGATCAGATTTGGATCATAACCGCATAGACGAATCTGCTGTAAGGTGTCCGGACCCCTTGATAGCCGCTGAGATGGAAGAACTGATCCGTCAAGTGAGAAAGGAGGGTGATACCATCGGGGGTAGGGTTAGTTGTATCATTACGGGAGTACCACCGGGACTGGGCGAACCGGTCTTTGACAAATTGCAGGCCGACCTCGCCAAAGCCATGATGAGCATTCAAGCTGTAAAAGGTTTTGAGTACGGTAGCGGCTTCCAATGTATGACCATGCGAGGGTCGCAGCACAACGATGCCTTTAACCAAAACGAAGGAAAAATATCTACGATTACCAATTACAGCGGTGGCATCCAGGGCGGCATTTCCAATGGCATGCCCATTTATTTTAATGTTGCCTTTAAGCCGGTGGCTACCATTGTGGCAGCGCAGGCAACGGTCAACAGTAAAGGAGAAGAAACCACTGTTGAAGGCAAAGGAAGGCACGATCCCTGTGTGGTACCCAGAGCGGTGCCCATCGTAGAAGCGATGGCAGCCTTGACGCTGGCAGATCATATGTTGAGGCATCGGGTTTATCAAAACCTTTCCTTGTAATTTTATAACAAAAGTAGCGGGAGTCTGAAAAGGCATAGACTCGATTTACCATGTTGAGCTGTACAATGAAGGTGAGGGTAATGGCGCATTCCTTTTTACACAAGGGACATTGTGGAGCATAGCAAACTTTACACACAGTGCAGGTGGCAAAAACCTTGGACTAATGGTTGGAAGAACATTTCAAAAAATAAGAAGTTTGGGTATAAGCCCAGCAATTACACTTAATCCTCACACTAAAGTGGAAGATATTGAGTATTTACTCGAAGATTTAGATATGGTTTTACTAATGTCTGTAAATCCAGGATTTGGTGGGCAAAAGTTTATTCCAAGCGTGATTGAAAAAGCAAAAAAATTAAAAGAGTTAATTAAAAAAAGAAATCCAAACTGTCTAATTGAAGTTGATGGTGGAGTTAGTGATAAAAATATAAAAGAGTTAAAAGATGCTGGAGTTGATGTTGTTGTTGCAGGAAGCTTTGTTTTTGGAAGTGGTGATTATAAAAAAGCCATAGATAGTTTAAAAGTATAAATTAAGAAGTTCAAAATATGAGAGTAAAGATC
>CALJKQ010000182.1 GCA_937973565.1 uncultured Saprospiraceae bacterium
TATCGTTATTCCCGGGATTATCGGGACTCAATGCACAGTCTGTTCAGATACAAGGTAAACTCAAACTGGATCCCAACCAAATTGCAGAATACAACGATGCTTCTTACGCACTGGTTTTGGATACAGCCGATGCGGTGGCCTATAAAGAGCTGCAACTGATTGGTGTGCCTTTTACCGGTATTATTCTCAGTGAAATAGAAAACAACGCCTTTCTGCTCAATGCAGGTTTCGCCAAAGTAGGTCGTGTTGTACTTCCGATAGAGGGGGATGCTTCCACGCTCGGACCGGGATCTTTTTCAGACATCACCGGTTCAAACGCTCCAATGCCTATGGCTGGCAACAATGCAGTCTGGACAGGTACTGAAATGTTGATCTGGGATTGCGACCAAAACAATGGAGGAAGATATGACCCAACACAAGATCAATGGGAAGCAATTTCATCAGTATCGAGTCCATCGCAGCGAAGCCTGAGCACCGCCATCTGGACCGGAACTGAAATGATCGTGTGGGGTGGCACAGATGGTTCCGCTGTTTTTAATTCCGGGGCACGTTATGACCCTGCCAATGATACCTGGACGCCTATGTCTACTGTGAATGCCCCTCCCAAGTATAGTCACAGTGCCATTTGGACAGGCACCGAAATGATCGTATGGGGTGGCGTGATTTCCTTATCGCCTTTCACCGTTTCCAACACTGGAGCCAAATACAATCCTACCACCAATACCTGGACACCTATTTCATTGACCAATGCACCCAATCCTACGGTCTACCACAGTGCTATATGGACGGGCAGCGATATGATCATTCATGGCGGTCCCAACAACAACACTACCAAAAAATACAATCCCGTTAGCAACTCGTGGACAACACTGGCCCATAGTGGGGTCGTAAGGTTTTTGCATTCTGCTATATGGACAGGAACCAAGATGATCGTGTGGGGAGGAACCAATAGCTTAAACAGCCCCATACCGGGCATCAATACCGGCGGCGTGTATGATGTGGCCACCAATTCTTGGACAACAACCACACTTACCAATGCTCCGTCTCAAAGGTTAGCACATAGTGCTGTTTGGACAGGCCAGGAGATGATCATTTGGGGTGGCTCGCATGAAGATATCGTTACCAATACAGGTGCAAGGTACCATCCTATTACCAACACCTGGATAACCACCTCCTTGACCAACTGCCCCGGTCCAAGAGCAAGTCATACCGGTATATGGACCGGCAGTGAACAAATCATTTGGGGGGGCGCTGATATCAATACCTCTTTCAACGACGGAAAAAAATACAATCCTGTCTCATCCGGATACCTGCCTGCCGTAAACACGAGCATGTATCTCTATTCAAAAAATTAAACCAGATACAATACTATGAGAGCTATATCGATATTGCCAAGCCCCAATGAGGCTACCATCATAGACCTTCAAAGTCGTCAGAGGCCAGCCTTAAAAGCTATGAAAAGCACAGAACATGGCATCTTTGTTTTTGACCGCGGTATAAGAATAAAAATTTGCATCAATGACATTATCATGATCAAGGCTGCCAGTAATTATTCCTATATCATATTGGAAAACCGACCCGCAATTTTCACCAGCAAAACGATCAAACATTGGACAAATGCATTCCATTCCGATCGATTGCTGAGGATTCACAAAACTTTTCTAATCAATATTGAAAAAGTAATGGAGATGAAGTTGAGCTCGAGTGAATTAATTCTTGCGGGAAACCACAGTGCCGTATTTAGCCGGGATATGAAAAAACAATTGTTGCATTTGTACAGCTAAAAAAGATCGGAACAAATAGTAAACGCGATTACCTACAAAAAAAGGCAGAAATTTTAGTAAATAAAAATTATCATACCTAAGAAAGACCTGTTGGGAAAAAGTTCTCCGCGGGTCTTTTGCTTTTCCCTATTTTGGTTTTCAATAAAACATCAAATCCTGCCTTTACAGGGGCTGGATGGAAAAAAAAATGATCTCGCTAAAAAAGTTTCCCTAAACCCAACTGCATGCGGTAAAGCTGGCTCCTGCCTGTTTGGGTGAGATAATGATGGTAATTGCCCAGCACTTGAACAGACCAGTCATGGTAGATGGGAATACGGTATTCCAGTTGTAAGCCCAGACCTAGATGCCACTTACTTCTGGCTATGTCAGGGCTTAAGATTACTTCTTTGGGTGAAACAAAGGTATGGTTGGAATGGATAAAATCTACATCAACGCCCCGGTGAACCAGGTACTCAGGCACAAAAGTCATGGCTGCTGTTAGTCCTTTATTCTGCCGACCATTACCATATGATATGCCCAATGGTAGTGAAAAATAGGTAAGGCTTTGTCTGGACCTGAAGTCTAAAGAAATCAATTCATTGTGACTTACCGGACTGTCTGATGACCTGATAACAACAAGATTTGTGTTGATATTCCCCTGATCTGTGGGCAAAGAATGGTAAAAATAATTTTCGTTGTAAGCACCAAAATGTTTCTCCGAGTTGTAGTCGTAAGGAATACTCAAATCATAATCGGTAATCAGGTTTTCCCGAATCAATGAGGGCTTTAAAAGCGCCGACCACTTGCCTTTCAAAGGAAAATATAGGTCAAAACCCAGGTTTTGCCATCGATTGTAATAGGAACCTACAATGAGTTCACTCAATGGCTCATTCTGCAACATACGCTTATTCTGGTCAAAAGGCGACATTCCCAAATGAAAGCCCATCCACAAGTCTTTTTTACTTTTTGGGTAGATTTCCTTAACAACTTCCAATGGCAAATTGACCTGAACATGACTTTTACCCGATTGTAAATTGGCTTGCCTGGAGCTTATTGGAGTAATATCATTTTCACTCCTGTTGTTTTCAATTGATGCAATACCTGATTCCTGATTTTCTGCGATGGCATTTGATGGAAAACGGTTAATAGCATTAGTTTCCGCAGTTTTTCCAAAATTAGATGGAATTGCTTTTTTGCTGTATTTTGACTTTTTTTTAGTAACAATTTCCCCGGGTGTGTAGCCTTCGGAAACATAACCTGACATTGTAGTTTTCAGATCTTTTGTAGCAGTAATTTCAGATTTAAGAGGACTATTGGCAAGTGATTCACTTTGCAAATCATCATTGCTTGAAGAATTCGTAATGCTTTGAGTGCCTGGATGGGATTGGAATGAATCCGACAATAAAACGCAGGCAAACAAGCCGCCCAGAACAAAAAGTAACGGTAGCAGCCAAAAGACCAGGACTCGTCTTTTTTTCTTTTTTGGCAAATGTGACTTGATTCCCACCCATACTTTATCGGAAGGTTCAAGATCGAATCCCGGCTCAGAAAATTCTTCCGGGAATGATTTTAATTTATGTAGCGGGTGGTTACTCATTTCGACATTTCGATTTCATTAATTAATAACTTTTTAGCATACACTTTGGACTTCATCAACTGGGTTTTTGAAGTGGATTCTGTGATGCCAAGCATGTCAGCAATCTCTTTGTGGCTGTAACCTTCTATATGATAAAGATTAAAAATGGTTCTATAGCCCGAGGGCATTTTTTGTATTGTTTTTAAAGTTTCTTCTAAGGTAAGGTGTGCAATGGCATCGTAATCATCCTTTAATTTTTGCTGAACAGCCGGCTCATCCACCGACTGAAATGCAATCTTCTTTTTTCTTATTGCCTGCAGACACACATTTACAGCAATTCGGGAAGACCACGTATAAAAGGTTCCCTTTTCGCGATCAAACCTGCTCAATTCATTAAAGATCTGGATAAAACTGTTTTGAAGCATATCTTCAGCTTCTTCTTTAGTTGAACAGTATCGCAGACAAATTAGGAAAAGCCCCTTTTTGTAGGAATCATACAACCACCTGAATGCGGCCTCTGACCCATCCAAGGCAAGGAGGATATGTTTTTCTTCTTCCCTCACAGCTTTGTTTTCCATATACGATATATGCGTTATGATTTTAAATGGTTGCCTGTGAGTTAAAAAAAATATTCACAGCACAATTTCTGACTATTAAGACAGCAAAACAAGGATTTTGTTTAAGAAAATGTTAAAATTACTTAAACAGAGGCAACCTTTTTTCGGGTTATTGCATATATCCGTCATCGTTCACAAAAAAAATAGGACATGAAATCGAAAATTCTACTATTCTGGGTATGGTTAATGACCACTGTTGCCCTCCATTCACAAACGGTTGTAGACATTATTGTCAATTCAAACGACCACAATACACTTGAAGCGGCCGTAGGAGCTGCAGGCCTGGTGCCAACACTACAGGGAGATGGTCCTTTTACCATCTTTGCACCCACAGATGCCGCCTTTGCCGCTTTGCCTGCCGGTACCGTTGATGCATTACTTGCAGACCCACAAGGTGCCCTTACCGACATCCTTTTATACCATGCGGTTGGTGCCAATGCCTTAAGCAGTGACTTGTCTAATGGACAATTCATTAAAACCATCAATGGAAAATCCGTCTCCGTAAAAATCAATGCAGATGGCGTATTTATCAACAATGCAAAAGTAACCGTAGCCGATGTATTGGCTGACAATGGTGTTGTACATGTAATCGACGCGGTGATCTTACCTCCTACCACGGTTGTGGATGTGGCAGTTAATTCTCCAGTTCACACCACTTTGGTGGCTGCCGTTAGTGCTGCCGGTTTGGTACCAGCCCTGCAAGGCGACGGACCTTTTACCGTATTCGCCCCAACCGATGCTGCTTTTGCCGCTTTACCTGCCGGAACTATAGAAGCTCTGTTAGCCGACCCACAAGGTTTGCTTACACAAATACTCTTATACCATGCAGTAGCCGGTGAAGCTCTTTCTACTGACTTGTCCAATGGGCAAACCATCACCACGTTAAACGGAAAAGACATCACGGTTACCATCAACGCGGATGGTGTATTTATCAATAATGCCAAAGTTACTTTTGCCGATGTACTGGCAGACAACGGAGTTGTGCATGTAATTGATGCTGTATTGTTGCCACCCAGTGCCACCGATGAATCAAACGATAAGGATAGGATTGCTGTTTATCCAAACCCAAGTACAAGAGGACTCACCATAGAGTCTGCCAATGGAGGATCTGTATCTGCCAAACTGATAGACCTTTATGGCAGAATGGTAGAAAGCGGATCAGGAGAAAAAACTATATTCCTCAACTTTGATCAGGCACCCGGTACTTACTTTTTGGAAGTCAATGACGGATCACGAAATATATCCATACATAGAGTTGTAAAGCTTTGATAAAAAACAGCTTTGTTTTTGTACGCCCTGGTGCAAATGTGTGCCGGGGCGTTTTTATTTAATAAAAAAGCCTCTTTTCAGAGGCTTTTTTTATGACTTGTATTTTTATGGTTTATTTACCAAGCACCCTGGCCATGGTTTCTCCGATTTCGGCCGGACTCTTAACCACAACGATGCCGTTTTCTTCCAGGATTCTCATCTTGGCTTCAGCAGTATCATCGTGTCCTCCAACGATGGCACCCGCGTGTCCCATGGTTCTTCCCTTGGGAGCGGTCTGACCGGCGATAAAACCAACCACCGGTTTTTTATTGCCGGTTTCTCTGATGTATTTGGCTGCCAGCGCTTCATAGTTGCCTCCAATTTCTCCGATCAGCACGATGCCGTCTGTTTCCGAATCCTCCATCAACAATTTTACAGCTTCTCTGGTTGGAGTGCCTATGATGGGGTCACCTCCAATACCGATGGCAGTGGAAATTCCCAAACCTGCTTTCACAATTTGGTCGGCTGCTTCATAGGTAAGCGTACCTGATTTGGATACCACTCCGATCCTTCCCTTTTTGAAAACAAAGCCCGGCATAATGCCCACTTTGGCTTCTTCAGGAGTAATCACGCCCGGACAGTTGGGACCAATCAAGGTTACCGGATATTGTTCCAGATAGGCCTTTACTTTGACCATGTCCTGTACCGGAATACCCTCCGTAATGCAGATGATGACTTTGATACCGGCTTCAGCGGCTTCCATGATGGCATCCGGTGCAAATGCAGGCGGTACAAAGATGATGGATACATCAGCTCCTGTTGCCTTTACAGCTTCCTGAACCGTATTGAACACCGGCTTATCTAAATGGGTTGTACCTCCTTTGCCAGGAGTCACACCGCCCACTACAGGGCTGCCATATTCAATCATTTGTTCCGCGTGGAAACTACCTTCTTTTCCGGTAAAACCTTGTACAATTATTTTTGAATGCTTGTTTACGAGTACGCTCATAAATTATTTACTTCTTTCTATAATGAAAACTTCTTCGTTGTCTTTGTGCATAAAGTATTTCTCTCTAGCAAATTTTTCTTTGTTGTTTTCGAGGTCAATCTTATCTGCCTTGGCAATTTCGATGTTTTTTCTCAACTCTATTTTTTCATTTTCCAATCTGGAAATGGTCCTGCTAAGCTGAAAAGAATCCCAAAAACTATGTGTATCAAAAACACCTACCCAAACTGCAAAAACAAAAGTCACAATGGTGAATTTATTGACAAATCTGGGATGGATGTGCAAATGCCGATACAGCACTTGCTGCAGTAGTTTCAAAATTGAGCCCATTATTTAAAAATTTTGGTAAAGATACACATTTTTTGACATCTGTTCTTGCTCACTCAAAGTCAAAATGTGATTCAACTTCCCGGGCTAAACTTTTCCAAAAATGACCTTCTTTGCAATAAAAAGCCCCGCCAAATGTTTGTGTGGGGCTGATTATTTTATGCTAAAATGATTTTTAGAGGTTCAAAAGTGCTTTTCCCGGAAAAACAGCTGAATCACCCAACTCCTCTTCGATTCTGAGTAATTGGTTGTATTTGGCGATCCTGTCTGATCTGCTGGCTGAACCTGTTTTTATCTGTCCTGTATTGAGCGCAACTGCCAGGTCTGCAATGGTAGTATCCTCTGTCTCACCACTTCTATGGCTCATTACAGAGGTAAAGCCATTGCGGGTAGCCAATTGAACGGCATCGATAGTCTCTGTCAGTGAGCCAATCTGGTTTACTTTTACAAGGATAGAATTGGCTGCCTCCATGTCTATACCTTTTTGTAATCTCTTGGTATTGGTCACAAAAAGATCATCTCCTACTAACTGCACTTTACTGCCAATGGCTTTGTTGAGTTTCACCCACGTATTCCAGTCGTCTTCGTGTAAGCCGTCTTCAATGGAAACGATGGGATAGTTGTTTACCCACTCCTGCCAATAAGCAATCATATCATCGCCGGTAAGCTTGTCGCCGGTGGATTTATGGAAAACGTACAGGCCGGATTCTTCGTCGTAAAACTCAGAGCTAGCCGCATCCATCGCAATAAATACATCCTCCCCGGGTCTGTATCCGGCAGATTCGATGGATTTGAGTACGATTTCGATTGCTTCTTTGTTGCTCTTGATGTTGGGAGCAAATCCTCCTTCATCGCCTACGTTGGTAGAATATCCTTTGTCTTTTAATACTTTCTTCAAATGATGGAAGACCTCAACCCCCATGCGCAGTGCTTCGCTAAACCTGTCTGCACCGAGTGGCATGATCATAAATTCCTGAAAGTCGATGCTGTTGTCGGCATGTGAACCTCCGTTGAGGATATTCATCATAGGCACCGGCATCACGTGTGCATTTACTCCGCCTATGTATCTGTAAAGTGGTTGCTCCAATTCAAGGGCTGCAGCCTTGGCAACCGCGAGTGATACACCCAGTATGGCGTTGGCACCCAAATTAGATTTATTTTCGGTACCGTCGATTTCAATCATGATATCGTCGATGTATCGCTGATCAAACACAGACTCGCCGATGAGGGCTTCGCGAATTTTTTCATCTACATTAAAGCAGGCATTCTGGACTCCTTTGCCGAGGTATCTGCTTTTGTCATTGTCTCTCAATTCTACAGCTTCGTATTTGCCGGTAGAGGCTCCCGACGGCACAGCTGCTCTGCCCATCACATCATTTTCGGTGTAAACTTCCACCTCAATGGTCGGATTTCCTCTGGAGTCGAGTATTTCCCGGGCTAAAATGTCAGTAATTATACTCATGATTTTAATTGTTTTTTGCTTGTTGGATAATATCAATAAATTGATCAAAAAGGTACTGGGCATCGTGAGGGCCCGGAGCTGCTTCGGGGTGGTATTGAACCGAAAAAGCAGGTTTGGTCTTCAACCTTAATCCTTCGATGGAAGCATCGTTGAGATTGATATGGGTCACCTCCACATCTTCGTGCGCTTCGATCTGGGAAGCGTTTACGGCAAAGCCGTGGTTTTGACTGGTGATTTCACATTTGCCCGTGGTAAGGTTTTTAACCGGGTGATTAATGCCTCTGTGACCGTGGTGCATTTTGTAGGTTTCAACCCCGTTGGCCAACGCCAGGATCTGGTGCCCCAAACAAATGCCAAAGATGGGCTTATTCGTTTTGAGCATCTCTTTTACATTGGCTATGGCATAGTCCATTGATGCAGGATCTCCCGGACCATTGGAAAGGAAAAAAGCATCCGGTTGAGAAGCCATGACTTCTGCAAAACTCGTTTTGGCCGGAAAAACTACACAATGGCAACCTCTGTTCACAAAGTTCCTCAGGATGTTCTTTTTCGTGCCGAAATCCATCACTGCTATTTTGATAGAAGCAGAAGGATCTCCCAACTCATAAACCTCTGTAATGGAAACCCTGGATGACAATTCGAGTCCCGACATATCCGGAACTTCCGCCAACTTTTTCTTAAGCAACTCAATGTCGTCTGTTTCTGAAGAGATGATGCAGTTCATTGCTCCCAGTGTCCTTATTTCCCGAACAATTTCTCGGGTATCTACCCCATGGATGCAAACGATGTTTTCTTCTTCAAAATACTTTTGAATGTCTTCATCCGCCATTTGTCTGGAATACTCATTGGTAAAATTTTTACACACCAGGCCGGCAATTTGTACATGACCGGATTCTTCTTCTTCTTTTTTGATGCCATAATTGCCGATGTGGGCATTGGTGGTGACCATGACCTGACCGAAATAAGATGGATCTGTGAAAACTTCCTGGTAACCGGTCATTCCTGTATTGAAGCAGATTTCTCCGGTAGTGGTGCCTATTTTACCCGCTGCTTTGCCCCGGTAAACGCTGCCATTGGCTAAGACCAAAACAGCTGGTGTGGGTTCTTTGACTGTCATTCTTTGTGAAAGGTAAATCCGAGAGCAAATATAACTTTAATTCTGTGGGCATAAAAGATTATCGGCATTTTTAATATTAATACAAATAAAAATGGATTAGCGCCAAATAAAATTTTAAATAAACTCCCAAATTTTTAAAAATTTGCCAATTGAGTCAATATTATATCTGAGCCTGCCAAAGAATATTTGGCATTATTTGAAACCAAGGTAACGGGCTTTTGGTGTACGACGTTCAACTGGATATTTTTTATTATGTTTACTTTTCAAGAAAATGGATTGTCGCCTTTGAAAATTATTCATACCGCAGACTGGCACCTGGGAAAAGAACTGCACCAAACTTCTTTGGATGAAGACCACCGGCTCTTCCTGGATTGGTTGTATCGATATATTGATGAACAGGCCATAGATGTGGTGCTGATTGCAGGGGACGTTTTTGATCATGCCAACCCTTCCAATGAGGCACGCCGACTGTATTTTAGTTTCATCACCAAAATGGCAGCCTTGGGCGTACAGGTAGTCGTAACCGGGGGCAACCATGATTCTGTTCAAATGCTTACGGCTTCCAGCGAACTCCTGGACCTGGTCAATGTGCATGTAGTGGGTGGCTTGAGCCATGAGGAAGATCGCATCTTACTGCCACTGCGCAACCGAACGGGAAAGACCCTTGCCTGGTGCGTTGCCATGCCTTTTCTAAGAGATCGCGATCTCCGCGAATACAAAGCAGGAGAAAATCAGGCCGAGCGGATTGAAGCCCTTCGGTCAGGCATCGTAAAAACCTATGATCACTACCGCAACCTGTGCAATCAAAAGAATACAGAAAAATTGCCGACGCTGGCAACCGGACATCTTTACCTTCAGGGCGCATCTACCTCAGAAAGTGAGCGCGAAATCCAATTGGGTAATGCAGCCGGGGTATCCGCCTCTTCTCTGTCGGGTATGTTTGATTACCTGGCCCTGGGCCACATCCATCGACCTCAGCAATTTGATCAGGGCAGGATCCGATACAGCGGCTCTCCCGTTTCACTCAGTTTTTCTGAACGAAAAGACAATAAATATATCGTCCAAATTGACATCGAAGGCAGCCAACTCAATGTGAAAAATATCGAAGTTCCCGTTTTCAGAAAACTGATCCGTAGAGAAGGAAGCTGGGATGAGATTGCCTCACAATTTCAGGATGCCGACCTCAACAGTCCCCTACCCGGTTTGTATGATTTAGAGATCACAGCAGATCTTTCAAAAGTACCGGAAATTGAAGCCGGTATTCAAAAACTGAGAGACCGCGGCTTTGTCATTGCACGCAGAAAAATCACCAGTACCAACAAGGCAACCGGCTTATCTGCATTAACGGAGGAACTTACCGACTTGCGGGAGCTAGAGCCCTGGGAAGTTTTTGAGAAAAAGCTATCGGCATTTTCCTTATCAGAAGAAGATACCCTTGCTGTAAAGGAGGTATAT
>CALJKQ010000183.1 GCA_937973565.1 uncultured Saprospiraceae bacterium
TTGATGGAACAGGAGCATGGTCTTTGGTGGGAGATCCGATGCCCAACAATTTTGTAATTAAGCTAGCCATCAGCAAAGTCGATACGCTCATAGCTGTGTGCAATAGCAACAATGTATACAGATGTGCTGCCGCCGGTGGACCCTGGATTGCAGCCAATGCCGGATTGCCGGCTTCCAATATGACTTGCATCCATGTGGACACCTTAAACAGATGGTTTATCAGCACCAGTTCGGCTTATGGTGCCTTGTACAGGTCGACCAACAATGGAGCGAGTTGGTCCAATGTAAGCAGTTCATTACTCACGACCAAGTTCAATTGTTTGGCTGTGTCGCCGGTCAATAAAGTTTATGCCGGTGCGTCCGGTGTCTTTCGGTCTGCCGATGGGGGCAATCTATGGCAGGACATGAATGCAGGCATGGATGCAGCGCGCATAATGTTGTGTTTTAAATGCACCCAGAACGGGATCTTTTACATTGGCAATAAGCTGGGAGTATGGCGTTCGATCAATGGTGGCCAGACCTGGCAGCTCAGAAATACGGGCATCAATCATTACAACGTGCTGCAGATAATGGAGACAGAAGCGGGTAGCCTGTTGTTTCATGCCTACAACAGTGTACCAAAAGGAGCTATCTATCGGTCGGTCAATCAAGGAGACAGCTGGACACAGGTGGCTGCCAATGGCTGCGATTTTTACACCAAACTCAAACAGCACAAGTCCGATACCCTTTGGGCGGCATCCCGGTTTTCCGGGGCGACCTCACTGTCATATTCCACCAATGATGGACTCAACTGGCAAAACAATCCTCTGATGATTTCGGCCATTTGGGACCTGGATGTGAGTAAGGAGCATACGGTGTTTTTGGGAAGTGAAAGCGAAGGCGTTTCCCGATCAGACAATGGTGGGCAAAGCTTTAATCTGGGGGTAGGCAATACCACTTCATGGTACGGCAATGTCATCGAAGTAGAGAGAGATGAAAACGGATATATTTTTGCCGGTGGTGATTGGTGGACGAATATTTTGTGGTTTTCAAAACCCGAAGAAAATGGCGATAACTGGACAAAATTCAACGATCCGGATTTGGTGGTGAGAGGTATTCAGGATCTCGTTTTTGACTACCATAACAATGTTTATCTCGCATGTGAAACCAATGGATGCAGGATGGCATACAATGCTACCTGGAGTGCAGGTACGGACTGGCTTTCGTGTAATACAGGTCTTCCATCGGCTACTGCCAATTTGCTGGAAATGAGTTTTGATACCTCAGGATTTTTGTACACCGTTTGCAGTGCCACCAATGGACACAATGCCGGTTTGTTCAGAACGGTAACGCCTGTTCAGCCGCCCAATTCAGCGGTATATAAATTTACGGGTAATGGAAACTGGACCACTAATTCCAATTGGAAAAACGGACTCAGGCCGGCTACCAATGTTTCCGGTAATAAGATCATCATGATAGATCCCGAAGTGAATGGAGAGTGTTTATTGAATGGTACTTTGAATTTGACCAATGGTGCCAAGCTGAAAGTATATCCCGGAAAAAAGCTGCGTATTCAATACTGATTTGTGCGCTATATCCGTAAGCCAAAGGCTGGCTTTCAACTTGATAAACACCGTTTTTACATAAGCAAAATCCTAAGAAAAACACGGTGTTATTTTTCAACCAAGTGTTCCGGCTTTGCACTCAATAGCATTGAATAAAAATGGGAGAGGCCGGGCTTGTAAAAGCAAGTATAAATTTTTACGCACAAATAAATAAAAGTGAAATCGAGGCAAACTTCAGATCACCGTTATTTTTTATTGGGTGTTAATAATGTAGTTACATATTCAAAAATAAAAATATGAAAAAAATACATATTAAATTTTTTTCTAATATGTATTCAATTATCTTTGCCTTGTAATCAAGTATTACGTTTTTTGTTTTTGAGATCCTTTTGGAACCATACGTCTTAAAAACTCAGGAAGAGGGGTCATCCTAAAAACCGATTGCCTTCCAAAGTTCATTCCCAAAGTGAACTTGACTTGAGCCGATGTATGGTTTTTTTTATTGTACGTAGATCAGTTTTCCACTGTATGCTTTTTGAGCGGAACTGATTTTGTATATGTACATACCACTTCCCAGGCCTAACTTTTGGCCGCTCATATTGACCGTATGTTTTCCTTCTGACAGATATTCATTGACCGGCATGGCGATGGTTTGTCCGGTTACTGCTAACAGTTCCAATTTAATATGACCGGGTCTGGCCAAATCAAAATGAACTTGTATGCTTCCATCCTGCTGTACATTACCATAATGTGAGAGTCCTTGCACAAGAGGAACTGCATCGGTTGAAGAGGGCAGGCATTCGATGCCCAGATTGTCGATTCTCTCAAATTCATCTCCCAAAATTTCATCTACCGCAGACGGTGGCACGCAGAGCCAGGATTCCAGCACGGTGGCATAGACCGATCGGAAGTCGGTGGTGTGCTTTAGGTTGCCGTTGCCATCCAGTTGCGTGAGACTGGGAAGATCACCCAGGGCGGCACTGCCTTGTAATGCACTGCCAAACATCATCACCGGGGCTGCCGTACCGTGGTCTGTGCCTCCATTGTTTTCTGCTACTCTTCGGCCAAATTCGCTGAAGGTAAGAGAGAGTACCGAAGCACTGAGATCGGTGCCCAAATCGTCGTAGAATTCAGATACTGCAGCAGCCAGCTGGTTCATGAGTTGAGGGTGTGCGCTGTTTTGATTTTCGTGCGTGTCGAAGCCATCCAGGGTAACCATATACAATTTTGTACCCAGCTTTCCTTTGATCAGTTTAGCCACTATGGCCAACTGTTTACTCAGCGGGTTGTTGGAATACACCACAGTATTGGTGCCTGCCTTGTACGCATTGCTGATGGTAGGTGCATATTTGTAAGTGACATTGAGCACTGATCGCAAAAAGCCGATCTGATCGCCATAATAACAGTCGTCCGGCAGAACTTGTGTATCGTAGTAAAATCCTTTTTCTGCAATTTCAATCAATTTGTCGGGTGTATTGAAATTGACTGCCAGATCTATGCGATCCGGATTGTTGAAGGCGATATTGCTGCCACTGTTTACTTTGATGGCACCGGGCACTTCGGGCAGATTTTCGAGGTAATCGGGTTGTTCGTTGAGCAGGTATCGGCCCAGCCATCCGGATTTATCTTCAAGGGTTTCGATTTGAGGTTGTGCAGAATTCCAAATATCCGATGAGGTAAAGTGCGACAGGTTGTGGTTGCCGTAGCCAACGCCATTGATTACCTTCATGGCACCGTTGTCCCACAACTTGGTGAGTTTGGCAGTCGTCTTGGGCATGGCCAGTTCACTGTTGAGACTCCAGGTTTCACTTTGGGGGATGTAGATGGTGGGCCGCTTGCTTTTATAGGTGCCAAAATCGTAAATGGGTATAATGGTGTTGAGGCCATCATTGCCACCTTTGAGTCGGATCAGTACCAGGATTCTATCGTTTCCCCCCGGGGGATTGAGCAAAGGTGCCGCGAGTGCATTGATCGAAAAGCCGCCCATGGCAAGTCCAACGCCACCGGTAATGCCCAGGGTTTGGAGAAAATCGCGCCTGCTCCACATTTTGTGTTCTGATGGATTGCAGGCAGTAGTATGATGATGTTTGTGGCTCATGGTTTTTATTTTAGTTGAAATTCAGGCTGGGCCGCCAGGAATTGGAATAAGAGAATCAGTTGCAGAGGGGCATATTCCCAGTACAGGTTCCACTGACCGGTAGCAAAATAATTTTCGGGTACTTCTGCTTTGAATACCCTCACGGCCTCATCGTAGTCTTTCTGGGACTGGAAGCCATTGGGCAGGATGTAATCGCATATAGCATTTACCACCACGGCAGGGTCTGAGGTAGAGGGGTCTACCAACGAAAGGGCTAGATCCCGCAGCTGTTCGATGGCATTGCCCTGCAACTGGTAGTAGTAAAGCATGATGTTGAAAATGCCTTCAAATCTAAAGGGCAGGGTAGAGGAGGTTATCCAGGCGCGATTGCCCTTCCAGCCGGACACATCGGTGGGGTTGAACAATCTTTGGTCAAACTCATCGGAGCCATAGACGATGTATTGGTTGAGTACATCGTTGTTGGGAAGGTCCAGTTCATTGAGAAAAATCAGAAAATGCTCAATGTGTCCCGGAATAACAGTACCTACGGTGGCGTCGTCGAAGAAGTGGACAGATGAAAGCAATGCTTCCATGACCGGAGCGATTTCAAAATTATTTTGTCTTAAAATAACGGCGAGTTGATTTACTACTGCATCGTCTATATCCGGATTTACAAAATGAGCGTACAACTTTTTGCAGATGTATTGGCTTACCTGCACAGGTCTTTCGGTGAAGATCAGATCGATGACCTCGTCGTATCCAAAGTTGCCGGTCTTACCGAAGATGGTCTTTTGGCCATTGTCCCAGAAGGAAGGCACAAAACTGATTTCTCCGCATAAAGTGGCGAGGGTGATACCATTCCAGCCGGATAAGGCCCTGGCAGCATTGACGATGTCGTTTTGGGTGTAACCATTGTCAACGCCCAGTGTAAACAATTCAAACAATTCGCGGGCAAAATTTTCATTGGGTTGGAACCGGGTATTTTGTACACCATCCAAAAAAACGAGCATGGCGGGTGTCTTGCCCATTTCCCGGAGGAAGTCCTTGAAATTTCCTAAGGCATATTTTTGCAACAGATGGTGGTACTGGTACATCCATGAGGGACAAATGTATTTATCCAGTTTCGTCACAAAATGGTTGTGCCAAAACAGCGACATGCGGTCTCTCAGGCCATTGGAGCGCATGTCTTTCATCCAGACATTTATCCAGGAAAGAATTTGCTGAATGATCTGGGCATTTCTTTCTTCTTCGTTGGAACTGTAATTGCTGATTGACCAAAAGGCCCAGGGAGGGGCTGCAGCCGGGGGCAGGTTTTTGGCCTGCTGTACGATGGAGGTCACCAGTGCTTTGGGATTTTGCAAAAGAGCATTGTCGATGACCGATTGGGAAGCCCCGAAAGCCGTCCTTCGGTACAAGTGCATGGCTCTCCTTCGATCCCATGGATGAGATGCCGTAGGTAGAAAAGGACTCAAATCAGGCGGTGCGCAGTTGAATGGCATAACGTTGAAATTTCATTGATAAATGGTAAAATGAGACCCAAAAATGAAAAAAGTCCAAAAAAATGGAACCTTTTTCAAGGTTAATACAATATGGAACTGACTATTTTTTGCAGACGTCGGAACTAAAAAAATGTTACTAACCAGGGCTAAAATAGAAATTTTATTTGTTTAATAACTACTTTTGTAATTATCTATTATGGAAAATAGCGAAATAAATAAAGATTTAATATTGCGGGAAGAGCTGGCACTGCAGCGTACCAGGTTATCCAACCAATCTACCTTCCTGTCATTTCTAAGGACCGCTATGTATTTTTTAATTGCCGGCTTGAGCGTAAAAAATTTTTACACGATCAACCATGTTGATATTTATGAAAATATATTGTTGGCTTTTGCGGCCCTGCTCTTTGTGGCCGGAATTACTAACTATGTTTATCAATCCAGATTAATCCGCCAAAGTGAAATCCACGTTGGCAATTATCAATTGGATTATCTCAAGAAGCCGGACACGAACCGGAAATGATCAGACAAAATCGATGTCTTCATCTGCAACACTGTCGATGCCCATATAGTGCTGTATGAGTCGAACCACTGTTACCACATCTTTCTGGCAATAGGTTTTAATCCTTTCCAAACCTGCGTCTTCCCAATAAACACGGCCAACCTGGCTGCCATCGATGTCGTCTTTTGGGGTGGGAATGTCCAACGTAGCTGCTATCAATTCGAGTGAGGTATAGTTTTTGATATCCCCAAACCTCCACAGGTCCAGGGTATCGATTAAAAATTCAGTTTGCCAGGGTTTTTTGCCCGTTACACTGAGCAATGCAGGGAAGGGGATTTTGTGTTTGACCATTCTTCGGCACATAAAAGGCACATCAAATTCTTTGATGTTGTGGCCACATAAGTAATACTTTTCCGGGTCTGAAAAGTGATCATTTAGCAACTTACAAAAGTCATGGAGCAGTGATTTTTCGTCATCGGAGGCAAAACTTTTGACCCTCAATTTACCCTCAGCATTCAGATAGGCAACAGAGATGCAAATGATTTTGGAATACTCCGCAAAGATCCCGGCTTTGGACTGATATAGCCTGGCGATACCTTCAGTGTCAGTAAGGGAAAGGTCTTTTTGAATAGAAATGGCTTTTTTAGCCCATAATTTTTGATAAACGTCGGTCAATTCATCAAAATGGTGTTTTTCAGATACCGTTTCAATGTCGAGAAATAGAATTTTGTTAAGCGATTGTGGTGATAGATTCATGGCTAATAAGGGTTTTCACTAGGTGCAAATTAATAGTATTCATTGAATTTTGCCAGATTATTTGATGTTTGCGTAATAAAAATTGATCTTTGTGGCGTTATTGAGAGAAAATCTAAAGATGGAAATGAACATGAATAACAACAGATCAAAACAAAATTTTACAGCCTGGGCCATTGTAGCAATCATAGGACTGCTGGGTTTAAATGCCTACCAATGGTTTATCAACAGCCAGCTGAAAACAGAAAATACAACACAACAAACCATACAAATTGACCTTGAAAAGGCTCAGGCAGAGCTGAATCAGGATTATCAGGATGCGCTGGAGCGACTGGAAGAATTGAGGGGCGACAACAAAGAAGCCAACGACCTCATCGATGCTCAAAAGAAAGAGTTAGAGACGCAAAAGGCCAAAATATCAGAATTGATCTGGACCAAACGCGAATTGGGCAGGGCTAAGGAAGAATTGACCAAGTTGAATGCACAGGTGACGGACTATGTGGCCCAAATCAATGCCTTAAAGAATGAAAATGCTGAATTGAGCACCGCCAATACACAGCTTTCTTCCTCCAACCAGGAGTTGTCCGCCAATCTGGAATTGACCAAAAAAGAAAAAGAGGAAATAGCCCAGGCGAGAGCCGTCTTGGCATCGGATAAAGAAAAACTGGCTAAAACCAATGAAGCCTTGTCTTCCAAGGTTGACATGGCCAATGCCATCAAAATCAATTACATGGAAGTGAAGGGTTTTGAGGTGAAAGACAATGGTAAATTGAAGGATAAAAGCAAAGCCAAAGACATAGAAATGCTCAGGATTTGTTTCACCACCGAAACCAACCTCGTGACACCATCAGGTACCAAAAAATTCTATGTAAGGATCATCAACCCACAGGGAGAGACCGTGGCTCAGGAAGACAGAGGATCCGGTGTATTGACCAACAAACTCAACAACACCCAAATTCGTTATACTACATCCGGTGATCTCGAATATGACAACAAGGACACCAACGGTTGTATTGACTGGACCTTGGGCGAAAAACTGTCGAAAGGCGTTTACGACTGCGAATTGTACAACAACGGCTATATGGTTGGAAAAGGCAAGTTTACCCTCAAGTAAACCCTCAAATAAATTAGGAAAAGGCTGTCGGCACAAAACCTTCAGCCTTTTTTTATGTCCATAGTAATGTCTTTTCTCATTTAAAAAATAAACTTTTAGCCTTATATTTGCATTAATTTTAATACATGAATAAGGTCAGTCTGGAAATAGTAGCGATTAGTCATTCGGTTTCTCAATCCCACAATTATGCCGTGATTTTGGGCGAATCTGAAGGAAGCCGCAGATTACCCATTGTTATCGGTGGTTTCGAAGCCCAAGGCATAGCCATTGCGGTAGAAAAAATGACGCCCAATCGTCCATTGACCCATGACTTGTTTAAAGCCACCCTCGATAATTTCGGCATAGTCATCAGAGAAGTAGTCATCAATGACTTATTGGATGGCATCTTTTACGCCCAATTGATTTGCGATCAGCATGGAGATATTTCTGTGATTGACTCCAGAACCTCAGATGCCATTGCTATGGCTGTTAGGTTCAATTGCCCAATTTATACTTACGACTTTATCCTGGATCAGGCTGGGGTGGAAATGGAAAACGAGCAAGCGGAACCCCTAACCCCCTCAAGAACGGTTCAGAAACAGGGCATTACCTCTCTGTCGCTGGCTGAATTGGAAAGCCAGCTGGAGAAAGCCATTGAAATGGAAGATTACGAGACGGCTGCCAAGCTCAGGGACGAAATCAGCAATCGCAAGAGCAACTAATCTATTTTATTTCCGGTTTATAAGCCATGGCCTTGATCTCGATCAACAGATTGGGGTGGGGCAGTTGGTGAACGGCTACGGTTGTACGCGTAGGACCTGCGTGATCGAAGTATTCAGAATATACTTCATTGTATCCTTTGAAATCTTTCATGTCGACCAGAAAGGTGGTGATGTCTACTACGTCTTCGAGTCCTGCATTGGCTGACGCCAATAGGGTGGCTATGTTTTCAATCACGGCCTTTGTTTGTTTTCGAATGTCCAGTGTCCAGCTGCCATCTTCATTGCGGTCGGCTCCCTCATGGGTGTTATCGGGTCTTCGACTGCTGGTACCGGATACAAAAATAAAGTCGCCCACTCGCTTCAGGTGCGGATAATTGCCCAGTGGTTTCGCGCGATCTTCGAGGGTTTTGTTTTCAATGGCCATGGTCAAATTTTTTTGCTAAGTCCAACAATTCAGCGTGCATTTGTTCTTTGGAAGGCAGTTGACCGTTTTGACACCAGCTCAAGAGCAGCTCATCCTGCGCCCTTCCCTGGTGCATGGCCCTTGCATAAGGAACATCGGCTCTGAAGGTTACCAGCGAATATTTGGAATAATAGTCCGGAATTTCAAATTCCAGTTCGGTTTCAATTTTTCTTTTTAGCATAAAATCTGCATCGTCAACGCGATCTCTCATTTCGAGGAAATTGTCGATGGCTAGGTCGGCTATGGCATTGGTATTTTCTGCTCTTTGGTTTTGGAACATGTCAAAAACCTGCGGCCATTGGTCTCCATGCTCGTCGATGATGTCATTAAAAACCCTTACATCCTCGAAAGAAGCATTCATACCTTGTCCGTAAAAAGGTACAATGGCGTGAGCTGCATCTCCCATCATAAGGCATTTGCCATAGGCCTGCCAGGGGAAACATTTTACGGTACCCAGTGAACCGGTGGGATTGTTGAAATACTCATCCACATAGTCGGGCATATAGGGTATCAATTCCGGATAATACGTTTCAAAAAACGACTGCACCTGTTGTGGTGTTTTCATATGGTTGAAGCCATATTCCCCTTCGAAGGGGTGAAACATCGTAACCGTGAAACTGCCATCCATATTGGGCAAGGCAATGATCATAAAACTGCCTCTTGGCCAGATGTGTAAGGCATTTTTATCCAGTTGAAATCCACCGTCTGCGGTGGGTTTGATGCTCAATTCTTTGTAGCCGTGACTCAGAAAATGCTGTGAATAGTTGAACAGCAACTCCGATGTTTTTTCCATCATACTTTTTCTTACTGCAGAGCCTGAGCCGTCTGTACCAATGATAATGTCTCCTTTCGCTTCCACGGGGATGCCCGTTTTTTCGTGCTTAAAATAGGCCACGCCTTTTTCAAGAACTACCTGGGTGCAGGTGTGATTGAAATACATTTCAATGTTGGAAAAGGTTTCTGCTTTGTTGAGCAAGGCAATGTTGAGTCCACCACGCGAAACGGAATTGATGGCTTCTCCCTTGCGTCCACTATAGGATTGAAAAAAGGCCTGACCTCCTTTGGGGTGGATCATTCGACCCTGCATGGGAATGCATTCATTTAAAATTTCTTCCCTGATTCCTGCCAGGTCTAGTCCCAGCATACCTCTGGGTGACAATGCCAGGTTGATGGATCTGCCGGCACTCATACTCACCTTTCGCATATCGTCACGGCGCTCGTACAAGGCCACCTGGTAACCTCTCTGTGCCATGGTAATGGCCAATAACGTACCGCTCAGGCCGGCACCAATGATGATGATTTTATCTCCTTTCATGGGTGGATCACTTTTTTAAGAATGTCAACAAAGTCACAGACGTCGGTAAAACTATTGTATAAAGGTACAGGTGCAACCCTGATTACGTCGGGTTCTCTCCAGTCGGCAATGACTCCCTGTTTGGTAAGTTTGTTGAAAAGGGTTTTATTGGCATCCTGGACCCTAATGCTCAATTGAGCGCCTCTTTGCTGTGGGTCTTCCGGAGTGATGATGGAAATTTTATCACCCGGAATTTCTTTCAACAATGCTTCCATGTACGCGGTGAGTCTGACTGATTTTTCTCTGAGTTTATAAATGCCGGCCTCCTTGAAAATATCGAGACTGGCTTTGATGGCTGCCAGCGAAAGGATGGGCGGATTGCTGAGCTGCCAGGCTTCAACTCCGTATATGGGTTCAAAATCATCGCGCATACCAAAACGCGTTTGTTTGTTGTGGCCCCACCAACCTTCAAATCTGGGCATATCTACCGCTGCTGCATGTCGTTCGTGGACAAAAGCGGCTCCCACACTGCCGGGTCCGGAATTGAGGTATTTGTAGGTACACCAGACAGCGAAGTCGGGCCCTGCTTTGTGCAGCTCCAATGGCACGTTGCCGGCTCCATGGGCGCAGTC
>CALJKQ010000184.1 GCA_937973565.1 uncultured Saprospiraceae bacterium
CGCCTCATTAAAAACATTCAAGAGAGCACAGATTTAATCATTGCAAAACATGGAAAATAAAGGGTTCGCATTCTTCTTTGTATTTATTTCTTCTGCCTTTTTTGCCACAGCTCAATCTGATAGCGCTGTATAATCGCCAAAACGAAACGTCTTGAAATCCAAAACGAAACGCCTTGAACATTTTTTGTGCTACAATGATAATGAATTACCCTTTAAATGCCATTTAAAGGGTAATTTGCTGTTAGCACCTCAGTCTTTGGTTTACCGGGCTTTCCGTTCTTTATGCCCACTGATACTTTGAAGTCGAGGGTTTTTGTCTCCCAGCTGTTTTCTTTCGTGTATTGCTTTAAAATAGGGCTGGGATAGGAGCTGAGCAGGAACTTTCCTTTGATTTTACTCAGGAGCTTCAGCAAGTTCTCAAAGTCCTGAAGGGAATATCCATTATAATGGCCACAATCGCTGTTATAATAAGGCGGGTCGCAATAAAAGAAAGCTTTGGGGTTATCCCGGCTCTCAATGATCCGGAGCGCATCTGTGCACTCTATTTGGATATCTTGAAGGCGAATGGCATAATCCTCGGTGAAGCTCTCCCGCTTATTCATTACTTTTAGGCTGGTTGTGCCTTTTTGGATATCATATCCCCAACTGCCATCAATTATAGAACTGAAGGACTGAGCAGCCAGAACCCAAACAGCCCATGCTCTTTTGATTTCTGAGAACATATCCGGATTATTATAGATCACCGAGGCCTTCCGGTGCAAGTCCCTGGAATGGAGCGAAATCTTAATTTCCTTCTCAAGGCCAACAAACTCATGTTGAACCATCCTGTAGAAGTTCACCAGTTCCTTGTTTGTATCATTAATTACCTCAACCTTACTTGGTTCTTTGGCAAAGAATATGGCTGCTCCTCCAATAAATGGCTCTCCATATAGGTCATGCTCTGGGATTAGCTTTAAAATTGTGGCCGCAAGCTTCTGCTTTCCGCCGTAGTAAGAAATTGGTGTTTTCATTTATGTATTTATATTTGTGGTCTCTGACCGTTATTAAAATTAAAAAGGTGCGTTCACACCGACCCAAAGGCATTGGCCTCTGTCGTGGTGTGAACGCACCTTTGTCTGTATAAGGAGGTCAGAGACCTTTTACAGGAGACAGGGGCCTCTTTTTTGCCCCTGATCGAATGCTTTTAGCTAAGTTGTATTACAGTATTGTTAAACAGAGCATAAAGGTCTGCAGGAGTATTTCCATTCCTCAGACAAAGCTTACCGTCTGCAAAAATTACATATTGATCACCAACCTCTGGCGTAACAAAGGGTGCGCTGTATGAAACCGAACCATTACAAACTGTGAAATGAATGGTTCTATTCGGTCTATAAGCTGCATCCAAGGTTCCAAGCAAAATGCAATAATCAATTCCGCCAATCGTAGCTGAATGTCCAGTGGATATATTCAACCCACCCTTCAATATCAATTTGCCGTCGATGGTTTTTTGCATTGTGAAATGGTCACCAGCATCATCAAAAGCCCAAGCAGATAATGTAATTCCATGTGCAGGAATACCAATAAGCTCAGTAAAGTTACCTTTCAATACCTGCCCAATCGCCCCTGCAAAGGATTTAAAATTGAACCAATATACTGCATCAGGTTCGGCAGTGTGTGCTTTAAACTTTAATACATTTTCTCTGGTAAGATCGTAATTATTGCCATTTGCGTATGCTATTGGGTTGGCAACCGTTACAACTTCAATGTATGCAAAGGAATTTCCAGCAAATGCAACTACATCTACCCAGGAGTGAGCAGGAACCCTCATTAACTCTCCATTGAAATAAGCCCATCCGGCTGTTATTGACCAGGTGGTACCTACATTACTCAGGGCACAGCCAGCGAGAAAATAGGCTGAACCAAATCCTTTGGCCAGTTGATTCAAGGCTGTTGCTAATCCATCCTGAGACTCATTTACATAGTCGTTGATTATTGGGGCGCCATTTTGGCCTAAAAATGCTTTTTTCATATAACTTGGAAAATAAAATTCATGCTTGAAAATCTATAATAGTCGACCCAGCCTTTAATCTGAGTTTTAATTTCATCAGTATTACAATCAACCGGGATTCGAACAATAAAGCTGAAGGGATTGGCCAATTCAGTTGAGTTATAACTAAACTTAGGATGAGGATTTACTTCTCCAGAACCATAACTATATGCCAAGCTTGGGTTTACTTCACCTGAATCATAGCTATAATATACAGGTTTTAAATCATTGGCAGTTACTATGGTTATCCTTTCATGCAGGCTATCAAATTTCTTATTGAGAAGAGCCTTTAAGCTCTTTTGCTGACTTGAGTATTGAGTCTTAAACAATATATCAATCCGGAAATTATTAAATCCATTAACCAATATTTCAATGGGCTTTAAAATCGATTGAAATAGTTTAACCCGGTTTACCTTCCGCAGTATAAAAGGAAGGATTTGTTTAACGAACCTATCTATATTTAGGCTGTATCTCATACAGGTATGTAATTGAAATTACAATCAGCTTCAATTAATTTATAGTGTCCGCTCTCAGGATCATAAACCCTGCTAACAGAAACATAGTCGCCTCCATGCTTTTTTATCTGAACAGAATGGATATCAGCATTGCCCTGACCACAAACAGCCTCCAAGGCATCTCTATATAAGTTCACATTAAACTGGCCGTTAAATACAATACCTGCCAGGTAAGCCTCACGAGCTGCAAGGATTAAGACTTCAAAATCTGCAAGGACAAGTTTGCCATCATAATAAATGGTTTCACTAATAGCAACCTCATCAGCATCCAGGTTAATTACCTGGGTTGGAACTCCGGCTGGTTTAATATCAAGTACATAAAACTCTAATGCAGTTTTTTGAAGGTCACTTAGTGGAACACTATCTACTCCTGCAAGTTTAGCTACCTTTATTTGAACCACCAGAATCTGGTTGACTACCTTTTCAATTATTGCAACTCGTTTAACAATCTGTTTTGCAGGGTCTAAAATAGGATAATATAATCTGCCATCCTGTTCTGAAAGCGAATCACCATATTGAAACTCAAGTACCCGGTTCTGCCACCAGCGAGCATTTCCAAACTCTGTTGCTTGCGCCAGGACTGCGATATCACTTTTAAAAGATTCAAAAAAGGTATAGACCGTAAATATTGCCTGTGCTACAATTCCACGCAGTAACTTCCAGTCTCCGGCATTACTGGTTGTATTTAAATCAAATCCAAACTTAGCTTGGACTTCAGTACCAATTTCGTTTTCTATATCGGTGATGGTGGCCATTATGCAAATTGATGTTTTGGTATTTTTGGAGCTTCAACAAGACATTGAAAAATTGAGATATCAAAATCCTCCGGTGCAAGTATATTGGCATGTTCTGCGCCTACAAAAGTAGGTGGAACTTTATTTTCAAATGAACCAGGGATTAATACAATATCTCCCACATAATGGACATGCGCAATCCCATCAGAGAATTCTATCTCGCCATTATACTTAGGAAATACTCTTTTTATGTCCCTAATTAATTGGTCATTTGATGAGGCTTTTAAATAAATAGTTTTCATATAATATTACTGATTTGTTAACGCTATTGCTTCAATGCCAGTAATAACAATAGGTCTAATACTAAATTTATCTAATAAATAGCCAAAAGCAGATCCATCTAAAACAACATTTGCCAGGTCAGATGTTGCAAATGTTCCATTGACGGTAAAAATTAATGCGCCGTTGCAATAAATTAGCAGTTGTGTTGCAGTAATTGTTATACATAATGAGAGAGTTGTTGCAATAGGAGTAACCCCAATTGCGGTTTCAGAAGCAGAGCCAGTTGTCGTATACCATAAGTACAGCTTATTATCTGCTGACCCTCCAAGTTCAACCCCAAACCCAGTGGATGTGTTTCCAATTCTTATTCCAATACCTCCATTAACATACTTTACATTTTTCAGCTTTATAAAAAAGGTTCCACCAGTTGAGTTAAAAATTCCTTTCGTTATAAGTGTTGTTATGGTGCTTGAAGGATAAACTACTGTTACACTTGCATTAGTTGTTTCAATCGGATTAGTTGAATATGCCCCAATCTCAACTCCAATATAGCTAATAGTACATTGTGTTGCAGGGGTTCCTGAATTGCCTTTTGTAATGTAAAAGTACGACTCTGAAGATGCGCTGAATAAATCCCATTTCACATAGTCTGACGTAAGGATTATTTGAACTGAAGACCCATTACCCGTTATAAATGTAATTGTTTTACCAACATCTCCAATAACCTTAGCTTTTATAAAGACTGAGTATACACTATTTGCATTTTGGCTTAAATTTTGGTAGAAGAAATCACCACCATAAGTATTAAGACCAGTAATATCATAAGCCTGCTTGCCGCTAATATTTGAACTGCTGGCACTTAAACTTTTCGCACAATTAGGCCCACCAGCTTGCCAAATAGAGTTGCTAAAGTCCATGCTATATAGGCAGTAATTGGTTCGGGTAATATTAATAAGCCACGATGGACAGCCTGCTGATGGAAACTCTAATAAAGGCACATTTACTGCCATTTTTTCGTAAATACCAAGACTATTTCTACGATAAGCAGAAGAACTCCTTACTACAGGAACGTTGCAGCTATCGTCAACTGGCTTAGCTGCAATCATGCTTCCTGTTTGATAAGCCTCAGGAAGCAATAAGAATTGCGTATTGTTATATTCAGACATTTTTTAAATCATTAAGTTTATTTGAGATTGCATACACTCGTTGCCTTCCATATGTGAAGTTGTATCATTATAAAGTCTTTCAAGCCAGTTCACATTTTTATAAATAGTTTCACCCAGCTTATCATATCCAGCAACAGTCATGTGCAAATGGCCACCATCATCATATTCAGCTAATAACGTATATGGAACATTTGGGTCAACAACGGCTGAATATGCATCTATTCTATAATCAACATCAACTGCCGTATTTGCTATCCAATTATTAATATAGTCCTGCTTACCTCTGGCTATTGCACCTGAAGAAGGCCAGCCAGCATCTCCTGAAAAAGGTGTTACGTTAACAGCGATAACTTTTAAACCAGCAATTTTTGCGGCAGTATACATTGCCTGAAGATTATCTGTAATTTGTGGTGCCGTTAGCGCATTTTGGGCTATATCATTAACACCGCCCATAATTATACAGTAATTACCATAATTTGCATTTGCAAGAATATCGGAATCAAACCTTGCAAGCATTTGTGTGGTGGTGTTACCACCAATACCTTTATTAAAATATCTCCACTTTGATCCAAGTAATGTATTTAAATGCAACTCATATTCTCCATTAGCAGTCAGTGAATCGCCCATGCTGAGAAAGTTACTTTTATATGTAACTCTCATCGCAAAGGTTGACACTAATTCTTGATTTTCGAGCATAATATTTATCTCATCAATCATACACTCGTTTGCCTCAAACGTTCCGCCATTGGCAATTACACGCGTTCTGAAGGCATCCACAATAGATGCAGCAACATTGTTGAACCTGAGAGCAAAAGGAGATAATATAAATCTAAAGAAAAACATTACACCAACGCTTTATAAGCAGCCACCAGACCACTTGCCAATGTTACTTTTGTAAAATAGCCATCGCCATCACAGTTAATTACTGCCCCGGCTTTTATGGTTTTTGCAAGAATATTCATATCAGTCCTTTCATCAACCACTGCTGCAGCCGTTGAGGTTTTACTTTCAAGGGTTGTAAAAACAGCATCTGAAAGCACTACCAATAAAAAGAATTTGTGAGCAGAAACAACACCATCAGTGCTGTCAATAAAGAAGGGTTTGCGGCCTCCTGTTAATTTATCATTTGTAGTCATAACTTATTAATTTAATTGTTTCCAACCTGTCCATGCTCCATTGCTCGAATTCGAATAAACGTTGCCACTTGCAACTACAGTAAGTAATTGAGTAATATTTGCCGCATACTTTTTAACAGTAATTAATGCGGCACCTGCCTCACCTCCTGGTCTATTGCTCATTGCACCAATTTCATTTAAATAAAAATCTCCGGGAGTGGTAAGGTTATGAAAATCACTTTCAGCACTATCAACCGATTCTGCATTAATATCCTTCTTAGCATCCAATGCATCCTGCAATAAAACTATATCTGAAATTGCCAGTGTTACATCTCCTGTGTGGCCAGCAACCGAAAGAACTAATTGTGTGGCTGGTATTTTTTCCCATGCAGAGCCATTGCTAATTATCCAATCTCCTATGGCCCAAACATTAATTCCATCAATACTTGTAGCACCTGCAGTAGTTACTACATAAAACCATCCTTTATTTCCTCCAGCAGCTCCTGGAATTGCCGGAGTATTTGAACCTGCATCCCATCCTCCCTTATATGTTAACCCGGTTGTAAGACTATCCGGTATTTGTGAAGCTTTCAATTTGCTCGATCCATCCAGCTCAGCAACTCCATCTGCAGCACCCTTTGCCACTGCAGCAATAAACAAAGCTGCAATTTGGGCAAAGGTCTTATTGTCCAACTTGTCGCTGTTTAAAGCAGTTTGAATAACCTTTGAAAGATTGTTTAAAGTAGCAATTCCATCCGGCTGAGCCAACAGAGCTGCAGCCGCTTTTAAATCTACATCGGTACGGAGCTGAGTAGCCCTATCATCCACATTGTGAAAGTTATTATCCACCTCTGCAGGTGTTAAATCAGTTCCTTTTACGCTTCTATATACTATCTCTGCCATACTTTCTTAAATTACATACCCTGTTCCAACATATCCAGGAGCTACATAGTCCCCGGCAATCAATTCCTTTTCATATCCACTATTAAACGTCTTCTTACCAACCTGTTGTAAAACCAAGGCCTGGTTATAATCATTTAGAACCGGAACCACATCCCTAATAATCAATTCCTGTCCGGGAGTAAGCTCGGTATCAATTGCCAGGTCATTGTCTTCCATTAATAAAAACACACCTTCAAAGCCACCATAATAAAACAGAGCCAGATCAAATAGTGTTTGGCTATCTTCAGCTTTTACTATCATACCTTGCCCTTATAATTGTGCTCTTTGTCAAATCCATACTTTCAATTACCATCCCATCCAATTCAAATTGCTTTTGCACTTCCCGCTGCAGCTCCAGCATACTTCCATCTTCCAGCAAGTAATCTGCAATGCCCACTCCGGTTTCAGGCTCATGTTTCAAATCACCGGGGTTCAGCAGCAACAACTTTTCCTGCAGGTGGCCTGTTTCATCGCCAAAGCCAATTCCTTTTACCGGGTCAACTATAATGTCCAGGTCATCGTCATTCAATATGTTATAGGCCCTGTTAGCCATGTTTCACCTTGTCGTTTTTGATTGAACCATAATTTCCAACTACCTTATCTGCAATAGCCAAATTGAAAGCTGATTGTAAAGCTCCCCCTCCATCATTTGGTATAACAGTCCAACCAGATAGGGTATTGACTATTATATTTATTACCTCATTAGTCTTATCCAATTCAGTCTTTAGCACCTCTGCCTTCGTAATGCTCCAGGTATCCCCATGCAGCTTCACGCTCTCTGCTTTGGTGCATTGAACAATAAAATACTGCATTGTAGTTTTATTGATTCTATGCCTGCCAACCACAACAAAACTATTCTCAGCCGGAGTGATCAGCGTGTCGGGATCAGAATCAAAACTCAAGCGAACTCCGGTAATTTCAACATCACCATTGGCAGGAACCACCGTGCAGGTATTCCCGGAAACGGCTTTCACCTTTCCAACAATAAAAGCTTTATTACCTTTCAGCAATGCGGCCCACCTGTCTATTATTTCCTGCTCGTTCATTTGTTTTCTGCTCTCAATCCTGGTATAATGGTTCTGCGGTATCCTGTTTCCGCTCCCCACTCAATACTTACTTCATCAATATAATTGCTTTGCTCACGCAGCGGGTAAACATCGTCTACCCACTGAGCCACATCACCATGCTTTGCAAATGGCACACCCCAGGCTAAAATGCTTCCCCGGTAGCTCTTTTGCTTCAATTGCTTTAACTTCTCGGTTGCCTGCTTTACCAGCTCATCATGGCTCATCTTGCCAAAGTCAAGTGTGGTGGAGTCACCATCGCTGTCACCAACCACTACTTCAATAAAGGTGTTGGTGTCCTTATCGTTGCTCCGGGCATGAACCTTCATCTTTATATCACTTGGCATTTGAGTGATCAGATTGTTCTTGATGGTATTTTTCTGTAGGTGATAAACCACATTAACTCCACCTGGTTCTCCCAATGGCAAACCAACATATAACCTGCCATTTCTAAAATACACATCAATGCCAGGATAGGTAGTTTTAAATTCATTCAGAATTTCCATCACATTGGCCTTATTCAACTGAAAATCTGTGAGGGTAATTTCCGGCACCTGGTGTAAAAAAGCATCCGGAACCAACTCCTTTATCAAAGAACTCAGGGTGATGGATGGGTAAGACTGGGTAATTACTTTGCGTCTCAGCATTCTCATTCCATCCTCACATAATATTTCAAAGGGCATATTTGGCCGCTTTTCGCTCACGTAACCTACATATTCAGTTACATTGGCACCATCATACCCCAACTTTATTTCAACCGGGTCATCCGTTTTAATCAGTTCATTTATCGGGTTTGCTTTTCCTACAAATGCTCCAAGATGGGCCAGCTTAATGGTTGCAGTACTGGTAAGCATATTCCTTCCGGTTTTTATGCTCACCTGGTGGGCTTCCCTAAATTGGTAATCGCCAATATTTATTTCACAGGTTAAATCAAGCATGTGGCTTTTTTATTATTAAACTGCTGGCACTAACAATCTTATCGCTTCTTCCGGTAATCTCGTATCCCTGCATAGCCTGGTGACCTTCCACTGCTGGCCAGCTAATTGTTTTAAAGGCAAAGAAGTGAATGTCAAACAGGCTCAGGAGCGGACTCACTATTTCCAAACTTTGTCTGGCTTCATACAAGCTTCTTATTTTACGGATTTCATCATCCGGACTATCATCGCTCACCATGTTTACCAACAGACCCTGAATTCTGATTTGGTAATGGCTGGTAGCAATATGCTCAATTACTTCTTCAACGCCTCCGGCACTTGCTGTTTCAATTAACTTCTTTGCTCCGGTAATGGTAATCAGCGGTTCATTTGGGAACAACCAGTTATCAATATAAAGTGGTTGAAATATGGGAGTTCCAAGAATACTTTCAATGGTTGCCTTTTTAGATTCTAATACCTTCAAACCAAAATCGGTACCATCCACTGCAGGAACTGAAGGAGAGGCTTCTGATTTGCCAAATAGGGTACCATTTATACCTGAAGGAACTCCTCTATATCCAAATACTTTCCTGAAGACACCCAATATATCCATTTCTCCTCCAGTAAGCAGTGCAACCCTTTGGTTGGTATCCATTCCGGGGAAACCCTGCCCTGATGCCTGGTTAAATCTTGAACCTAATATGTCAAATGTATCCACCATTTAATTTGCTCCTGCAGCCATTTCTACGCCCTGTACAATTCTCATAAACATAGCAAACTGCTTGTCTTCAACTTCGTTTAAACCTTCTGTTAAGTTTTTAGAATGAATCTCAGTCTTGTCCTGGAACTTGCCAATATTTACTGTAAAATTTTTGATGCTTCCGCCACCGGATATATTATCCATTGTGGTATTTAGTGAGTTATCCTTTCCTACAGATGGTACGTTACCAAAATCGGAGGAAAAGGTTTGGTCTTTATAAAAATCTCTTATTGTACCCCTTTCGCCTTTATACTTCAAGCCCCATAATGCAGGGTCTTTTCTTATTTGATCAGTTGAAATATTACTCCAATTCTTAATTGCATTTAAATGACTTTGAACTGCCGGAAATTGGCCTAATTGTTCCATTGCAATTCCTAATTCGGTAATATTTCCTGTTCCATATCCTTGTCCTTTACGCATGCTATCAAGCATCTGAGTAGTAAGAAATTTCTTTCTATCCTCAGGAGTCATTTGGTTAAGTTCGTGTAATCTATTTTGTGTGTCTAAAACGCCATTCAGCGATTGAAACAAATCAATTAATGCCGGAGCAACTTCCTTGCCTAAATTATCTTTAAAAGCTTCCCAATTATTGCTTAGCTTTTGTTTATCATTAAGTCCATTCCCGGTACTATCCAAAGCAGCTTTTAGCTCCCCTGCACTACCAGCAGTTTGCCTCATTATCAAACCTAAATTTTTCGTGTCTGATAAAAGCATGTTCATTGCATCCCTACCCTGATTATCTTTAATAATATCAGACATGATAGCTGTTCTCTTCTCCTGCGAGGTTCCCTGCAGCTTTTCTTCCAACTGGGTTACAACACTAAATAAGTCGTTCCGGGTTCCAGATTTATCAAATACCTTTACTCCATATTTCTTCAGGTCGTCTAAAACTTCCTTTTTAGATAATGCAGTAAAAAGATTTGTCATAAGGGTTTGGCTCATATCAGCCGATCTCCCCTTGGTTGTCAAATATGAAAACGCTCCTGCAGTTGCACGGTAATCATAGCCAATTGCATTACCCTGGGCAATTGGAGCTCCAAGGTATTGGGCAAAATCTTTAAACTCACCAACTCCTAATCGTTTAGATGCAAATAGGACATCCATTACCTCTTTGGCACTGTGTTGTTTTGAGCCAACCGAGTTCATGATCCCGGTTGTGGCCATTGCTACTTCATTCACATCTGCAAATCCGGCCTGTGCTCCAAGCAATGAGGTCTTTAGAATATCAGTACTTAACCTTACATTGTTAGTAGCTGAGAGTATCTTTTCGTATGCTGCAGGAACAGTATTAATATCTGTAGTACTGTTGCGACCGGCATTCATAATTTCACCTCTCAAAGCTGCAAGCTGCGGGGCTTTTAGCTGAGCAGTAGCATTAATCTTTGCAAACTGCTGATCAAAAGAAAGATTGGTCATTCCGGCACCATAAGCAAACTTACCAGCTCCAAGGGTTAGCATCGCTCCAATTACATAAGGATTGGCCGCCAAGCTCATTGCTCCACCTATTCCGGGTATTTGGGTTAGCGTTTCTCTCATCCGCACACCGCTAAACATTCCACCACCATGTTTGGTACCCTTTATTCTTTCAATCTGCCTTTCCACCTGGTCAATTTCCCGGTGCAGGTTTTTGATAGCGGAATGGTCAACAGAGATGTTTCTTTTCTTTGTAAGGTTATCAAGCTTGGTGTTCAGGCTGTCCACACTCTCGCCAAATTGTTTTGTTTTATTGGCGTTCTGCTCAAATTGTTTTTGCAATGCCAGAGCTTTCTTATAGCCGTTGTCAAATGCGGTATTCACCTTGCCCATCTGCTGGGCAACGTTCTCCTTCATTTTCAAAAACCATTCTGTCTCTTTATACATTGCTATTTGCCACCTCCAAAGAGGCTCGTTAATAAGTTTGTTGCTTTTTTACTTTCGCTCTGCCTCACGTGCTCCAATTGGGCCACCAGCATAGTCCATTGCTCCAGTTCCAAATCTTCCGGGGCTTGTATATGAAAGTGGTAGCGAAGCTGCCCGTTTAACTGAAGAAGAGGATTGCAAGCAACCCTCTCCTTCGCTTCGCCTAAAGCTTTTTTACTTCTATTGTGAAGTAGCTCGATAGTTCATCGAGTCGCCTCATCAGAATTATGAAGTACTCCTCATTCTCAATTATATCCGGGTCACCAGCTAAAAAACAATTCCTGGCCAGGGTATAATAATATTGGGTACTATCCTTTTGAGCTTGCGCTGCAGAGAGCATTTTTAAGGTTGGATTCCGGAACCAGGCCTGCTTTTCGCCAACCTGATAATGAAATACCTGGTGCTTGGTTTTCAGAGCTTCAACTTCTGCATCTGATAGTGAAGCTGGTTTTGTGTTTTGATTCAGCTCGCTCATTAGATATTGTAATTAATATCGCCAATCACCAATGGGAATTCAATCTCCATATTACCATCACCGTGCTTCATACCCTTTTCATAATCGCCAATGCGGCAAAACAAAAGTGCATCAGTGGTAATTACACCACCTTCAGGAGCATAGCTCACTATCACCTTAAAAGGGGCCAAATCAGTTAAATCTTTGCCTGCAGGTAATTGTGCCTGTATGGCTTCCAGTTCGCTTTGGTTTAAGGTTATGCTTCCGGCAAAATCCTTTTTGCCTCTACCCATTGCCACAGGCTTTGCGCCACGTCCGTAAACGTTTTTGTGCTCCTTTTTAACACTGTATTTCACAGCATTAAAGCCAACCATAAGCTTATTGGCAAAGGTTATGCTTATGTCTTCGTATGAATATTCAAATCCGTTTATCATAATTGCTTAGTTTAAGGAAGTTGTATAAGCCAGGTCTACTTCAATTGCATCTGTCATTCCCTTAGGCACCATGCGCAGCTTAATAGCCACTTTATTGGTGGTAAGTACATTCTGTGCCGGGTCGGCAATTGCCCTCACTCCGCTAATTTCATGCACTCCGGTAACACCTTTAATCTGCGGGTTGGTAATCATTTGCTCTGTAATGGCTCCTTCAATAGAAGCTTGAAAGTTCTTAATTACAGAGGCATCCAATTTACCAGTCTGTGGGTTCAATTCAGGATCATCGAGCAACTCTTCAATATAGGTAGAGTTGGTAATGCGCACAGCCTTGTCAATAGGTCTGCAACGACTTATGCGGTTATAATCACTGGTGCGAGGACAGGCGCAAAAGTCATTGTTCAGGTATGAGCCACTTTTACCTTGTATCTTGCGGAAGAAGATGTAATTTTTATCTGCAAGTACACCCAAGTTAGTATCGTTGAAGTTTACTGCAGTAGCAGTTTTTAATGGCGCACCGTTGCTCAATCCGGGATTGTCAATTGTTAATCTTGGGCCATCTTTTACACGGCCAACATTACGCTGAACCTGTATTGAAGCTGCACGGCCCAATAAGATACCAATGGCTGCATATTTTGCAGCCCAGGCATTTGCAGAACTATATGTATAGTCCTGTCCAATCATAATGCTCACAAATGGAGCATTGGTCATGGCGGCATCGCTCATGTCTTTTGCAGTTCCAACGGTTCCCTGAAAATCCCTGCCCTCAATTATAAACTGAACAGGCATTCCTTTTGAAAACAGATCTGTTCTCAAGGCAACAGCTTTTACAACTGCAGCCCAAATATCATCATCAAACTGCCCGGTATAAGTTGGAACATATCCGCCTGGTACAGTTCTGCTAATGGCAATCATTCTCACCTTGCCACCACTTACATCCATCATCTTAGGTGCATATAACAAATCTTTATCCAGCATGGTAGCCATAGATGTGGCTTTAGCAGCCACAATTACCCAAAGCTCTGCACCTGTTCCAGCTTCATCATAAAAATCTTTGATATGTTTCCAGGCAACACAGGTATTGGCCGTATCATACGCTGTATTAATCCCCTTTGCTTCAGCATCTGCAAGGGCAAAGAACGGGCCTAATACATCGCCCAGGGCAAATTGACCACCAACGGCCACCCCAGATACAATCATGCCACACACGCCATCATTTCCGGCTGCAATCTGGCCTAAACCATTTGTACCTAAACTTATCGCTACTTTTGATAATCCACTCATTATAAAATATTTTTAAGAAATAAAATTCCAATTAAACTTAATAAAACTCCAATGATGATCCAGTTCCAAAACGGGGTTTTAAACTGCACATCTACCTTTTGGTGAGCCTCCATTACAAACCTCGTCTTCAGGTTGGCTATTTCTTTAGATTGTTCACTGTTAAGCTTCATAAATCTGGCAATTGTTGCCCCACAACTATCACTTATTACAATCTTATTGCCTCCTTTTGAGTATGCTTCTAAATGAGACGACCCTTTGTTTATTGATATGCGAAACGGTTTAATCACGCCAACGCTGTCAAAAACAACTTCAACTTCAACCTCTGTTTTAGAGGCTGGTTCGGTATAAGTACTATCGCTGCTTTTCTCAACCTGCTTTACCTGGCTTACCAGGCTATCCTGTTTCACTTCTGTCCTGGCATTATTGATTTGAGCCGTTTTGCAGGAAAAAAGCAGCAAAGTTGCACTTAGCAGTAATAGAGCAATCCTCATTATCCTATGTGATTAGAAACCGAATAAATATTTCTGATCCTTCGCTTATTTCTAAACACCCCGGTTCCATCCCGGCTCAGGCCATTATTGGTGTTTCCCTCAACAGTAACAACGTAGTCATCTCGCATATCATCAATAAAAAAGATATGGCCGATCCTATGGAGCCTGGTAAAGTAAATACTGCCTGTATTGCCTCTAAAAGCGGCAAGTTTCTTAAATTGCCTTATGCCATTGGTTGATTGTTTGTAAACTAAGTATGGGCTTCGGAACCAACTTGCAGCCATTCCATTTCCATGAACCTGAATCCCGGTCTTTTGAAAACACCAGGCCACAAAACTTGCACACCAGGCATCTCCTTTGTGGTTATGTGTTACCATCTGGTAAATTTCTACCTGCAGGCCATCATTGTGTCCGGTTAATTCCGTAACACCAATTTGAGAAGTATAGGTTTGCGCCAGCTTATCCCGCTGGGGCGAGGTTGCTATGGTTGCAAAAGAGCAAAGGCCAATAAGTAGCATAAATAGCAGGCTACAACTGCGCTTAATTTTTGCCATGATTGTAAATTGTTAAAGTCGTTTTTGAATTGTGAAATGCGATATCCAAAGAATAAGAACAGATTGATTGCAAGACCGCATTGTGCAAGGAAACTTCCAATTACCAACTTAAAAGTTGATACAAAGATGTCCTGCACCTGGTTAAGTCCCCAAAGATCGGCCTGCGGATTAATCCAATAGGCCAACATGGTTGAAGCCAACAGGAGTATTCCGGTAAGTGGAATACTCCAAATGGCGTCCCAGGTAATCAATATGTTTTTAATCCTTTTAAACATCAGTTAAACCCTGTTTCAATCCTGCTTAGTTAAGCGGGTTGGTAGTGACATGGTTAAAGGTGGTTCCATCGTAATGAAAGCGCAACAAATAGTTTTTGCTGGCTGTCAAGGTTTGCGCTAAACCTGTTAACCCGGTTCCAAGGGTTAAAACTCTGTTGGTACCATCTACACTTACCTTCACAGTAAGGTTGGCTCCGGCCTTTAAGCCTGCACCAAGAGTGAGG
>CALJKQ010000185.1 GCA_937973565.1 uncultured Saprospiraceae bacterium
TATCCAATTCTGACTGTGGTATTGGCCACAAAAGGCGATCGTTTGTAAGGTTGTAACCCAGTTTTTCACCGGTTGGACCTACTGCGTTGTTCATCACCTCTATGGCCTTTCCTGTGCGTTTCAAATCATACCAGCGATGTCCTTCGAAAGCCAGTTCGAGGCGTCTTTCTTTGGCAATCACCGCTTTCATTTCTTCTTTTCCGGCGGCTGTGGCATCAGCGAGTTTGGCTCTTTTCCTGATTTGGTTAACCAGCTGCAAAGCGCCTTGCATGTCGCCATTTTCATTGAGGGCTTCAGCTTTTAGCAAGAGGATATCGGCCAGCCTGATGAAGATGTAATTTTGATTGCTGCCTTCATCGAATTTTCTGTACTTGTTGATGAACGGATATTTGGTTTGAGGCCAGTGCGCATCCGACCATTTACCACTGACATCCAGGAAGGTGATGGAGGCGTTTTTACGGACCAGGTCTCCTTCCGCATCAAAAGCCTTTGCGAGGTCATTGGAAGGAAGGTTGAATTTTTTCCAATCCAGGCCGCGAAAAATTTTTACGCCCCAATTGCCATCGCTGGCGCCACCGTTGTAATTGATTTCAAAAATGGATTCAGCCGTATTTTCTGCAGAATTGTTCCAGAGGTCATCGTAATTGGGCAAGAGGGTATATCCACCGGCTATTACATCGTTGCAGTACGACAAAACTTTGTTCCAATCTTTGTTGGGACGGGTAGCATAGACTTTGGCCAGCATAGCGTTTACAGCTCCCTTCGTAGCAATGCCTTTATGGATGGCTGTAACATTGACGTTGGCCAACGCTGTTTCAAAGTCTTTGATGATTTGGGTATAGACTTCCTCCTGTGTGGAACGTGCCGGAAAAATGATGGAATATATTTTATCCAGTTCAGCAGCAGAAATACTCTTTACTTCTGTGAGCTGCAGGGGCACATCACCCCACAATTGTACTGCCTGGAAATACATGAAGGCACGAATGAAAGAAGCTTCTCCAATGATTTGTTTTTTTCTTTCTTCCGTCAAGCCGGGAATTGTGCCATCCAGGTTATTGATAATCGTGTTTGTTTTTCCGATCGTTGAATACAAATAACGCCAGTCGCGGCTTACATTGGAATTGGTAGCATCAATGTTGTAATCATCGATCTGAAAATTGGCAGGATTGTCTCCACCCGCATAAGCATCATCAGACTGGGCATCTCCATTTACAAAATAATCCAATTGGTAATATTCATTCTTGAAATCACCGTACGCGGCTGCCAGCGCTGCTTCCACTTCATTGGCCGAATGAAAATAAATACTGTCGGCGCTGGTATTCCCCACAGCAACGCTTTGTGATTCCGGCTCAATTTCCAAAAAATCTGAACATGAGACCATTACACTCAACAGGCTGAACATTATGACAGGAAAAAGATATTTTTTCATGGTATAAATTTAAAACGCTTTCTTTAATAATTATAAATCGGCTTTGATTCCCATGGTTACAACCATGGAATGCGGGTACGTGCCGTAATCTATGCCCAACTCTGTAGCACTTCTGCCAAAGGCATTGACCTCGGGATCGTAGCCACTGTAGCCCGTAAGGGTAAACATATTTTGACCGGTTGTGTACACCCTGAGGTTGCTGAAACCTGCCTTTTTAAGCCAGTTACCATTGAAATTATACGCAAGGGTTACCGATTTGACTCTCACATATGAACCATCTTCAATAAACCGGGTGGAGTTCAATACATTCTGTACATTGCCATTGCCGATGGCCCTTGGTATGTCCGTAATGCGGTTGTCAGGTGTCCACCTGTTGAGTACGGCAACAGATTGATTTTTGGAGTCGAACATACCTTCCAGGTCGATACGCGTAGCATTGAAGATATCGTTGCCATAGCTGCCCTGGATAAAAATATTAAGATCGAATCCTTTCCATGAAAAATTATTGGTAAGTCCAAATACAAAATCCGGCTGTGCGTTGCCGATTACCGTTCTGTCGCCCGGATCAAAGATGCCGTTGTTGTTGAGGTCTTTGTACCTGAGGTTGCCCGTTTCAGGGTTGACTCCTTCTGAAACATAACCGAAGAAGCTGCCCAGTGGAAGACCCTTTCTGACGATGCTCACATCCTGGTTGTTGGAATAGATTCTTCCAAAATAGTAAACGTCTGTATATTTCAAGTCAGTGACTTCGTTTTTGTTAAACGAAATATTGAAATCTGTATTCCATTTCAAAACACTGTTGGTATTTACTGTACTGATGGCCAGGTCTATGCCCTTGTTTTGAATATTACCCGCATTGGTCTGGATAGTGGTGATGGGCAATGAATTGCTCAACTGTACATCCAGGAGCACATCGCTTGTTTTTTTCAGATAGGCATCCGCTGTAATGGTAAGCCTGCCATTGTACATAAGCAGGTCGAGGCCAAGATTGGTCTGGCTTGTGGTTTCCCATTTCAGATCGGGATTGCCATACGTCACCTGTGCAGCACCCGGTCCTGATAGCGGAGACGTAGGCGTACGTCTGTAGTAGCTGATCAAGCCGTACCTGGCATAATTGGAAATTCCTTCCTGGTTGCCATTTCTACCCCACCCTACCCGGAATTTTAGGTCTTCAATGGCGGAGATGTCTTTGATGAAAGCAAGCGAAGATGCCCTCCATGCGAAGGAAGCTGCCGGCATTACACCCCAGTGGTGAGCCAGCTTGGAAGATCCGTCTCTTCTGACAGAAGCAGAAAAAATATAGTTGCCATCGTAATTATAGGTAGCTCTTCCGAAGTAGGAAGCCAGTGCCCATGCAGAGCGATCTGTAGAGCCGGAAATGGTATTGGCAGCATTGAGGGTATTGACTGAGGTATCATCCGGAAAGTCATTCCCCTGAAGGTATGAATCGTTCCAGACTTGTTTTTGGTGACTGCTTCCAATGAGTGCGGTGTATTGGTGTTTGCCACTTTCACCGGAATAGTTCAGCGTATTTTCAGAAAGCCATGTATAGGTTGTGGATTTATCGGCAATGCCTACGCCATTTTGATTTCTTCCATAATTGGTCCTGAACGGATCCAGGTAATAATCCCATTGATGAGTCTGAAAATCGACACCCAGGTTGGATTTGAATTTAAACCCTCCTCCAAAATTGATACTTGCATACGTACTGCCGAAAAGTCTGTTGTCGCGTTGCAATTGCTCAGGACCCTGCATATAGGCGATGGGATTTTCCCAGCTGGGTTGGAATGGATTGGGATCGAATTGTCCGGATCCATCGTTTTTATAGACACGTAAGAATGGGGGTGTATTGAGTGCACTCATGATGACACCTCCTCTACCCGAGCTGGCGTTGTCTTGTGTGTTTTTGGTATTGGACAAAATAGTATTGATGCTCGTGCCCACACTCAACCAGGATCGGATGTCATTGTCGAGATTTAGTCTCAATGAATACCTCTCAAACTCTGCCGGTTTCACGATACCGGTGCTCTTGAGGTAGTTTCCGGAAAGAAGGTAACGCGATTTATCGCTACCGCCGGAGACAGAAAGTTGGTAACTTTGGTTGGATCCCAGGCCGAATACCTCATTGTTCCAGTTGGTATTGGCTGTCCATGTAGGATCGAGGCCACCGGGAATGATCTCTTCCATGAGTTCCCTGTATTTTCGGGTTGTTAATACATCGATGGTTTTATTGAGTCTGGAAATGCCATAGTAAGCATTCAACGAAACAGTCGTCTCTCCTGCTTTACCCCTCTTCGTGGTGATAAGGATCACGCCATTGGCAGCTCTGGCACCATAAATGGAAGAGGAGGAAGCGTCCTTGAGCACGGTCATAGAAGCTATGTCGTTGGGGTTGAGTCCGCGAATATCGGTGGTAGGTACACCATCCACTACGTAGAGTGGCTCGTTTCCTGCCAAAACGGAGGTTGCCCCTCTGACTCTGACCGAAATATCACCTCCCGGTTTACCGGAGGGTTGTACTACCTGTACTCCGGCAGCGGTGCCCTGAAGTGCTTCCGCTGCAGAAACCATGGGTCTTTCTTTGATAACTTTTTCATCTACGATGGCAACGGCAGAGGTGAGGTCTTTTTTCTTTTGGGTGCCATAGCCAATAACTACCACAGATTCCAGTAGGGTACTTTCTTCTGTTAGCACCACGTCAATAACCGAACGGCCATTGATGTCGATTTCTTTTGTTGCATAGCCGATCGAACTGAATACCAGCATGCCTTTACCGGCAGGTATTTCATATTTGCCGTCCAGGTCAGTTACGGTTCCCGTGTCAGTACCTTTTAAAAGCACCGTAACACCAATGAGGGCTTCGCCTTTTTCAGAAGTGACTGTACCGGATACCTGGGCTATAAGAAAGGTTGAAAAGCATAGGAGAGATAACGATAAGAATTTCCGGATCATAAGATTGGTTTTAGATGAGATCTGGTGATAAAAAAAGGGGTGAAGTCATACCGGCATTTCACACATTTCTGGTTAAAGCCACTTTTCCATTATAGTGATTGGCAAGACTTGCACCCAATAAAAAATGAGTAAATAGTAGTAGAAATTCAAAAGGAAATGAAAAATCCGGCAAAGAGCAAATGAATGCCCTCCGCCGGATCTACACCTGTTAACGTTGCAATACCATGGTCCAGGCCTTGGTACCGTCTTTGCCATCAGAGATATCTACAGAGACAACCAAAATTTCTTTGCCGCCACTATTGATATAACTCATTACTTCGTATCGGTTGGTATCGCTACCTCCATTGGGTGCCTTAGCACTATCGGTGTTTTCACCACCGTAGTATCCTTTATAGAAACCGATGAAAGCAGCTTTGTTGCCACCATTTTTAACCGTGATTACAGGCCTTGAAGTGCCCGAAGCCGGAGTCAAGGTAAAGGTATGTTTACCGCTGCCAAAAGCGGCACCATTACCACTGGTTGCAACCTGAGAATCAGACCAGCAACCGTTGGGTGAACCCATGTAACCATCGTTTCTGGCATCGCCATTGGTTTTGTATTCGTAGGTGCCATCTGCACTGAAAATAAACTCATCATTGGTGATACATGACCAATCATCGGCACCTGTAGAACTGCCATTGAGGAAGTTGAGCGGTACTTGCCACCATTCAGAACTTCCGAGGCCCGGACCTACATAGATAGAGTTGGCTTCAGGTCTCACTTTCCACGCTGCTCCGGTAAGGTTGCTCAATGAAAAAGATCCATCAGATACAGCTACTTCCTTGGTAACTGTAGATGTTCCGGTTGCACTGGTTGCTGTCAATTTAACCTGGTAAGCACCTGACTGTGCATAGGTGTGAGAAGGATTGTTAGCCGAAGAAGTAGCACCATCTCCAAAGTCCCAGCTATAAGTAGAAGCATAAACAGATTTGTTGGTAAAGGTTACGTCTAAACCAGAAGCATCAAAAGCGAAATCTGCTGTTGGTTTTGGACTGGGAATGGCGGGCTCATCGGCAGGATTGTCGTAATGAACAAGGGTAACTCTCCAATACGCATCCGGCGATGGGTTTGAAGCAGCAAATTTGTATTTAGATTCAATGATCAATGTATCAACTGCTCCATCATGTATTTTGATGATGTCAAACTTCACTGAATCCTGAGGTGTTTTTACCTCTGTAACGGTACCAATCTTAGGCAAGCCAATAAAAGCGCCTTTTCCAATTACCGTAAGCGTAGGTTTGGTGCCGTTCACCAGGTTGAATTTGTGTTTGCCATCACCGAAAGCGGTAAGGTCTTCTCCATTTTCTCCTTTCATATTGGCAGGGGTAGATGCCAGACATTCGTTGGCAGGTTTAAATACGCCACCTTCAGCCCAATAATCTCCATTGGTTTTGTATTCATAACTTTTATCTCTGGAGAAGATAAATTCATCGTTCATGATACACGGACGGCGTGCAATTTCGTCATTGTCACGTCCTTGGGCCCACCAAACCTGATCACGGGCAATAGGACCCACTTCCAGTGGCCAGCGACCCGGAGAGACCACCCTCAACAGCTTCCATGTTTTTGATGTAGTGCCGGTAAGTTTGGTTAATTCTGCATCAGGATCCACAACAGTAACCACCTGTGAAGATGTATTGGTACCTCCATCACTGGCTTTGGCAGTCAATTTTACCGTATAACTACCTACGGCAGCATACTTATGAGAAGGACTTTCCTCGGTTGAGGCGGCAGAATTGTCGCCAAAATCCCAGGTATAAGAAGTTGCGTTCGAGGAGGCATTGGTAAACTTGATCGTGAGAAAATCATTGGCATCAGCCTTGTAGGAGAAGCCCGAAATTACCTCAATAGGATCATCTTTACCGCAGGAAGTGACTAAAACCAGGCCCGAAAAGACCAAAAGCCACGAAAACAGGGTATTAAGTTTCATTTTAAATAGGTGTTGTATTAGTTAAAAAAATTTGTTGAATTAACGATTTGACAATATTTATTTGTGCAAACATAGGCCTTTGAAGCGTCTGACTAGTCAAATCAACCTACTTCAATACTACTACATTCCCATTCAGACACTACTTCATTAGTACGATAAAGATTAAATTGCCATCGCAAATTCTTTGGACTTGAAACAAGATCAAAAATATCAGGGCTACTACATGTCAATAAAGCTTGTTGTTTATTTGACCGTATTTCTATATCAAAGCACAGCAGCCTGGTCGCAGGCGGTCAATTTGGGCTTCCCTCCTGTTTACAATTACCCAAAAGGCGAATACATGGCGGGTTCACAAAACTGGGATATAGCCTGGGACGATGTAGGATATACCTGGTTTGCCAACAACGCCGGAATCTTGCAATTTGATGGTAATCAATGGACTACATATAAACTCCCCAACGAAACCATTGCCCGTTCTCTCACGGTAGGCAAAGACGGCATCGTTTACGTGGGTGGGCAGGGAAGCTTTGGCTATTTGAAACCCAATAACATGGGATTGTATCAATTTTATAATCTGTCGAACGAACTGAAAGGTGCAGATGCAGATTTTGAAGACGTTTGGGATGTCATTGAACATGAGGGAGGTATATTTTTTCGAACCGACAACAATGTATTTTTATACCAAAACAAGCAGCTAAAATCCCTTTGGCCGGGCCGGAAAAAACTCAATTACCTAGGGGTTTGGCAAAACGAACTGGTACTACAGGATGGCGACAACAGGCTCTACACCTTCAGTAAGGATAGTTTTATACCCAAAACTGATCTAAAAATCTTTGACAAAGGGCGAATTTCAGGGGCCATAGCCCTGGATCGTGACACCTTATTGGTCACCACCATTGACGACGGCATTTTTTACATTTCTGGCAACAGCATCCTGCCCTGGAAAACATCAGACGATGCATTTCTCCGGAGTTCCATCATTTTTTGTGCAGATATCAGTCCGGGAGGGCAAATTTTGTTGGGAACGTCTTTCAGCGGACTGATCGTCATTGATAGAAATCACCGCATCCAGGATGTAGTGCAGAAGAAAAACGGGCTTCAAAACAATTCGGTTTTGAGTATTAAAGCTACCCAACGCGGAAATGTATGGCTGGGGCTCGACAATGGCATTGATTTGGTAGAATTGCAATCCCCGGTACGGGTCTTATATCCGGATGGAGAATTGCAGGGAACCGGGTATGCCGTTTCAGTGTATAACGGAAGGTTGTACTTTGGCACCAATACCGGATTATACACCTTGCCCCTTAAAAGCTATTACGCTCCGTCTGAAAGGCTGCTTTTCAGTAAAGTAAGCGGCAGTCAGGGACAGGTCTGGAACCTTAGCCAGATCGGGGGTAAACTCATGATGGGTCATCATGATGGCGCCTTTGAAATAACAGGCACCACAGCTGTGAAGAAATTGAATCACAATGGCATCTGGAACTTTCATGATCTGGGTAATGGAACCGTGTTGAGTGGAAACTATACCGGTTTTCAGTTGTACGACGGTCGGAATAATAGTTGGAACCCGGTACAGGGATTCAAAGAAAGCTCGCGCATTGTATTCAGAGATGGCAGTGATGTATGGATGGCCCATCCTTACCGGGGTATCTATCATTTTTCCCTAAACGAAATACTAAAGAAGAAGATCAGCAGCGGCATTAAACCCCTGGCATTTAAACAGGCTGATATCAAAGCCATGCTTTACAAAGTGCAAGATAAAATCTGGGTTGCCGGAGATAAAAGCCTTTATCAACTGGGAAATGATTACCATTTAAAGGCGGATTCAGCTTTGACCCAATACATCCGACCAGAAAACGGATTGAAGTTTATGATGGAAGATGATTTCCGCAATATCTGGTATAATAATGGCATAGAAACGGGCATGCTGGTACCGGAAAAGAGTTTTGAACCCTTGTACAAAAAATATGTCATTCGAAACTTAAACGGCAAATTCAACGAAGGCTTTCCGTCTGTATACGCCCTGGATCCCAACAACATCATCATACCCTCAGAAAAGGGCTTTCTGTTTTTTGATGCACTCTCCTTTACCCGCAACAACCAGATGCCGCGTTTATTTTTATCAAAGGTGGTATTGAATCAGCAAGGAAAAGACAGCATCCTGTGGAAAGCTCATCTGAAAGCTCAAATTCAAAGCTGGTCCTTTGCCTCCGATGAAAACAATGTCGTATTTTCGTTTGGCCTGAGAGATGCACCCAACAGAGGGATGGCAGAATACAACCACCTGCTCCAGGGCACTGATAAAAGCTGGTCGGGGTGGGATGCCAATCCACACATCGCTTTGCAGCGACTGCCGCCGGGATCTTATACACTGGTGGTAAAAGCGAGGTACGATACAGCCCTTGAAAGTGAAACCATCAGCATCACATTTAAAATTCGTTATCCCTGGTACCGATCGTTATGGGCATACCTGGCTTATGCTGCTATGCTGGCCGGACTTTTGTTTTATTACTTCGACCGGCAGCGTAAAAAACATGCAGAAGCCATCCGATGGCTGGAACAGGAAAATGCTTTGAAAGAAAAAGAACACCAGCTCAAATCCGAGATAGCAAAGGAAGAAATCATCAAACTTCAGAATGAAAACCTCAAGTCGGAACTGGGTTTTAAAAACCAGGAGCTGACTTCCTTTACGTATCACCTGGTCAATAAAAACGAATTGATCAACGAGATCAGAACAGCCTTACTCAAAGTGGAAAAGAAGTTTCCGGATCACAATGAGCTGAAAAAAGAAATAAGGCAGGTATACAAACTTACTGAGCAAAATTCCAACATCGACGAAGACTGGGAAAATTTTGTGAAAAGTTTTGACCAGGTTCACGCCAACTTTTTCAAACGATTGACCGATGAATTTGGCGATCTGAGTCCCAATGATTACAAGATGTGCACCTATCTGCGCATGAATCTCACTTCCAAAGAAATTGCTTCGCTGATGAATATCTCTATCCGCAGTGTGGAAACCAACCGTTATAGATTGCGAAAAAAACTGGGTTTGGATCCCGATACCAACCTTGTGCAGTTCCTGATGAAATACTAATGCCTACCTTTACAAAAATTACTGAAATGAAAACAATATTGCTTTGGTGCTTTTTGGCCATGCCCCTATTTGCCTTTGGTCAGTTTTATGTAATGACCTACAACATAAGATTGGGCAGTGTAGATGATGGACCCAATCACTGGAATATTCGCAAAGACAGGGTACTTGCTCTAATGGACTACTACGATTGCGGTATTTTTGGTTTGCAGGAAGCCCAGCTCTTTCAATTGGAGTATCTGATGAAAGAACTTAAAGGCCATGTCTTTGTTGGCAAACCCAGAAACAATGATGTCAATGCAGAGTATTCCTGTATTGTGTACGATACCACCCTATTCACTGCTTCCCATGTATCGACCATCTGGTTGTCGCCCACGCCCGACTCTATTTCGGTTGGCTGGGACGCTGCCTTACCCAGGATTGCCACCTATGCTCATTTTCAGCATAAACAAAGCAAAGATGAGTTTTGGGTGATCAATACCCATCTGGACCACAAAGGTGCAGTAGCCCGGTATGAATCGGCTAAAATGCTGACAGCACTGGCGGAAAAACTATTTAAAACAAAACCTTATCCTGTTCTTCTGATGGGAGACTTCAATGCGAGGCCTGAAGAAAATACCATTCAGCACATCAAAAACACCTTTGTGGATTGCAGAGAATATTCTGTTACCCCTGCCTACGGAGGTCCGGATACGTGGAATGGTTTTGCTTTTGATAAAAAACCGGACGGCACCATTGATTATGTATTTTTATATGATACAAGGGCCAGAATGCGTGTTTACAAACACAGAACCATCATGGATCATTACGACCAAAAATATCCATCGGATCATTTTCCTGTCATGATACAGGCCGGGTTTTTCACACCGACCACCAGGAAAGGCAGTTTGTGGTAAAAAAAAGCAGTAGACTCCTTGCGGAAAATCTACTGCTGACAATCAGAGAATGTAAAGCTTTATACCGGCAGGTTAGTTGTAGGGTAGGAAAAAAGAAACATTAATCCTGACCGGCGTTTGTCGTTTTGTCTGATGCTACCTTTGTAGCTTCTTTATTTTCATTGTACTTTACATTGTTCGAACAATGACAGTTTGAACATTTGCAAGGGGTTTTAACATTTTCAACCTTTTGACCCCGGGTAGGTAGGTTTTCTGACATTGTTTGGATTATTAGGTCTGGTGTAAAACTAAAAAGTGAATGTGATTTTGCTGATGATGGCCATCATTGATATGCATGATTGTCATCTCTTAATGGCACATAATGGGGTCAGCCACGGCATTGAGCAGTGAAGCGTCTTTTGGAACCATGATGCTCAAAGCTTTGTAGATGACAAAAGCCCCCGAAACAATAAAGAGGATGGGCGACAGTCCACGGCGTTTCAAAAAGGTGAGCACTGATTTGTTGCCCATGCCCAATTGAAAGGCAAACAAGAGCGGCATGGTGCCCAGGCCAAACAACACCATCTGAAGGGCTCCTTGTATAATGTTACTTCCCAAAAAGGCCATAGCCATCGCTGAATAAACCAGTCCGCATGGGAGGATACCATTAAGCAGCCCCAAAACAGCCACATTTTTCCTGGATGATTTAGCAAGGTATCTATTGTATAATTTAACAAATACCCTTTCAATGCCAATGGCGTTGAGCCATTTTTCGCGGCCCAGGGGCAGAAAATAACTCAGGCCCCAAACCACCAGCAGGACACCGAAAAAAGCCGCTAAATAACTTTGGATTTTGCTGATGGCAAACAATTGTCCGACCGAGCCTATGACAGCTCCCATGAGCGCGTAGACAGTCGTTCTTGACAAATGATACATTGACATGTCTGTCAACATAGCGACCCTATGTTCTTTGGAAACAGGCGCAACCAAAGAAAGAGGACCGCACATACCTACACAGTGCAGACTTCCGGCAAGCCCCAATAAAAAGATGGTGGTGTACATCAGGGAAGTACTACCCTTTCTTCGTAAACGTACCCTTTTTCTCCATCATTCCATTCCATGTGGATATTCCATCTGCCCGATCTCAGGGCTTGGGTTACCACGGTCATAGAGTCGCCTGTGAGTTGAATCGGAAATACCTTATCCTGCTTTTTATCGATCGGACTTGAAAACAAGATCACGCCGGAAACCGGATTTTTATGAGGAATGATAAACCTAAAAGCACCTTCCTCTGTAATTTGTTTAATGGCCAAACCGGATAACTCAATGGCATTATGCCTTTTTTCCATTAGTTTATCGAGTTCGATGTCGTCAATATAATAATCCTCTTTTACCAAGGCATGGTCATAATCTTTGGATTTGATTACCTGAAAAATTGTTACGGCTACAAAAAAAGT
>CALJKQ010000186.1 GCA_937973565.1 uncultured Saprospiraceae bacterium
GTTAAAGATGTTTATTTGAAGTAATCGAATTGCTCAAATGAAGGAAGACCGCTGCGCTTAGGTGTAGCGGTTTTTTTATATCGTTAGGTTTCGAATCTTCCGGAAGAACAACAGAACTATAAATACAATGGAGAGCGAAAATAAACCGCCAAACAATACGGCATTTTGTAATCCAAGGCATTGAGCTGCAAGTCCCGACTCGAAGTCGCCAATTTCGTTTGATGACTTAATGAAAATAGAATTGACAGCCGCCACACGTCCGCGCATATCATCGGGGGTGAACAATTGAATAATAGTGGAGCGAATAACCACACTCACACCATCGAACACACCGCTTAGAATCAAAATACCCAGCGACAAATAAAAATTAGTTGAAAAGGAAAAGGCTATCATACACACAGAAAAGCCGCCAACGGCAATCAATAAGTTTCGGCCTCCATATTTAGTAGGTGGGTAGGCAGTAAGCACCATCGCAATCATGGCAGAACCCATAAACTGTGCTGCACGCAAAAATCCTAATCCCGATTGACCAACATGTAAAACATCTTTGGCGAAAGCCGGCAACAAAGCAATAACACTACCGAAGAGCACTACGAGTAAATCGAGTGTTATAGAGCCCATAATAGCCTCCGTTCTCCAAGCGAACTTCAATCCAACTGATAAATCTTGAAAAAAAGTATTACCCGTTTCTTTTCGCACCACTTCCATTTCGGGCAAACGAAGTGTAAAAAACACAGCTACAAACATTAAGCACACCACTACCATGTAGGCGATGTGAATGCTCGTTAGTTCATAAATAAATCCGATACTGATGGGGCCTAGAATAGCTGCCAAATTCCAAGTTAAGCTTCCCCACGAAGATCCATTGGCATACAAATTTCTTGGTAAAATTTGAGCATGGTAAGCCGTAGCTGCGGGAGCAATAAACGCTCTGCTGATGCCTATAACAGCTATTATACAATAAATAGGATACGGCCCTGTATGCTCCAGCAGATGTGCGCTTCGGGTTACGGCTAACAAAGCAATCGAACAGAAAAAAATGACTATCCGCGCACGAACAATTATTTTCCTTCTACTGAATGTATCGGCAACATAGCCGGAATAGAAGGTGGTTAAAATAAAGGGTACCGCTTCCGACAAGCCAATTAAACCCAAGGCTAACTTATCACCCGTTAACACATATACTTGCCACCCAATAATGGTAGACTGCATTAATAGTGCTGCCACAAAAAATAAATTCGCCAACTGGAATTCGCGGAACGCCTTGATTTGTAATGCACCAAATGTAGCCGTTGATTGTGTGTTATTTTGTGTCATTGTTATTTTACGATTCAAAAATAAATAAATTGCGTCCTTTATTGCTTGTGAAACATAAATGAAATACCCTTTCCAAAATGCTAGAATGCGCAAAGATGAATATTCGCTTCATTTGACATAAGCAATTAACAAACAAATCATTAGTTGATGAAACATAAAATAGGATTTTATACTGCACTATCCATTGTAGTAGCCAATATGGTTGGAACCGGAGTGTTCACCAGTCTTGGCTATCAACTCCTTGGACTGAATGATTTTGCTGCGATTATTCTATTGTGGAGTGTAGGTGGACTAATTGCCTTGTTTGGTTCTTTTGCCTATAGCGAATTAGGTGCTGCTATTCCGCGTTCCGGAGGGGAGTATCGGTTTCTTAGTGAAATTTATCATCCGTTTGTTGGATTCCTTTCCGGCTGGATTTCTGCCACCATTGGCTTTGCAGCCCCTATTGCTGCAGCGTCATGGGCATTAGGAAAATATGCGGCAACCATTTTTCCGAGTGTTTCTCCGCAACTATTAGGTGCACTGGTGATTGTTTTAGTAACGCTGGTTCAATCGTTAAATCATAATGTTGGCGGTCGTTTCCAGTCAATAGCAACTACACTTAAAATCATTTTAATTTTGGTATTGGTTGGTTTTGGCTTGTTTAGTGCTCCCGCTTTGAACATCACTTTTGCTCCAACTGCAGCCACTTGGAAAGAAGTAACCAGTGCTTCTTTTGCCATTTCGTTGGTGTATGTTTCCTATGCCTATTCGGGTTGGAACGCATCATCCTACATTGCAGGAGAGATGGAGAATCCCAAAAAAAACATTCCACTTTCCATTTTAAGTGGGACTGTTTTGGTCTCAGTATTATACATTTTACTGAACTATGTTTTTTTACGCACTGCACCGGTAGAGGAGATGAAGGGCGTTGCGGAAGTAGCGTTTGTTTCGGCCAAATATATTTTCGGTGATTACGGCAGTAAGGTTATCTCGGTAATGATTTCGCTTTTGTTGGTGTCTACTATTAGTTCAATGGTAATTGTTGGTCCGCGGGTAATTAACGCTATGGGTGAAGATTATCCGTTGTTTGCCATTATCACAAAAAAGAATAGTCACGGCATTCCGGTTTATGCTATCATTCTGCAATCGTTGATTGCTATTGTATTATTATTTTCTTCGGGCTTTGATACCATTATCACATACATTTCTTTTACGCTCACCTTATTTTCTACACTTACCGTATTAGGCGTTATTGTTTATCGCATGAAACAACCTGATGTAGAACGCCCATATAAAACATGGGGTTATCCGGTAACACCAATTGTTTACATACTTACAGAAGTGTTGACCGGATTGACAGATAACGCATTGGTAACCATTACCTACGTTGAACAACCACCTGTAGCCAATGACGATAGTTCATTCGGTAATACAGTAGGCTTCAATACTACCGTGAACCTGTTGACCAATGATCAACTGTCGGATGGCAGCCAGGCAACAACTGCCAATACCACGCTTGTGTTGATTGATCCTTCAACGGGCATGCCTACGTTGACCCCTAATGTGGTGAATATCGCAGGACAGGGAACGTATACATATAACCCAGCTACCGGTGATCTTGTTTTTGATCCAAACAGTGGCTTTACAGGTGATCCAACTCCGATATCGTATGTACTTACAGAAACTTTAACAGGACTTACCGATCCTGCTTTGGTTACCATTGATTACCTGCAATTCCCGCCTTTTGCCAACGACGATAATTCAAACGGCAATGTTGTGGGAAGTAATGCTACCGTTAACCTGCTGATAAATGACCAGGTTGCGGATGGTAGTCCGGCAACTACAACAAATACCTCTGTAATGTTGATTGATCCTGCTACTGGATTGCCAACAGCCACACCTAATGTTGTAACAATTCCAGGACAAGGTGTTTATACTTATAACCCTGCAACCGGCGATCTTACTTTTGATCCTTTTGATGGCTTTACTACGGATCCTACACCTATAAGTTATGTACTTACTGAGGTTTTAACGGGCTTAACGGACAATGCCTTGGTAACCATTACTTATACTGAAGCACCTCCATATGCCAACGATGATTCATCATTGGGCAATACGGTTGGAAATAATGCGGTTGTAAACCTTTTGACGAATGATCAGCTGTCAGATGGCAGCCAGGCAACAATTGCCAATACTTCAGTAGTGTTGATTGATCCTGCTACAGGTTTGGCCACTGTAACTCCAAATGTGGTAACCATATCAGGTCAAGGGGTTTATACATATAATCCGGCCACGGGCAATCTTGTTTTTGATCCATTTGATGGCTTTACATCTGATCCGACCCCCATTGATTATATTCTCACTGAAAACCAGACAGGTCTTTCGGATGATGCAATGGTTACCATTACTTATGACGAAGTGCCACCATTCGCCAATGATGACTTTAGTAATGGCAATACACCCGGCAATAATGCTGTGGTAAACATTCTTACCAATGATGATGTGTCGGATGGCAGCCAGGCAACTACTACCAATACTTCGGTTGTGTTGATTGACCCTGCCACAGGCATGGTAACCACAACTCCTGATGTGGTGACTATACCCGGACAAGGTGTATATACTTATAATCCTTCCACGGGCGATCTGATTTTTGATCCGTTTGATGGCTTTACTTCTGATCCAACTCCGATTAATTATATACTCACAGAAGTATTGACTGGTTTGACGGATGAGGCTACTGTTACCATCACTTATGATGAAATTCCGCCTGTAGCCAACGACGATTCCAGCAATGGAAACGCTGTAGGCTCTATTGTAGGGTTGAATATATTGGCAAATGACCAATTGTCTGATGGCAGTCAGGCCACGGTTGCTAACACCAGTGTGGTTTTGATTGATCCGGCAACCGGCATGCCTACCCTGACACCCAATGTGATTACCATTTCAGGAGAAGGTATATATACTTATAATCCTGCAACTGGTGTGCTTACCTTTGATCCGACTCCGGGCTTTACATCAGATCCAACACCTGTTAATTACGTGTTAACTGAGACCCTTACCGGCCTTTCGGATGATGCGTTGGTAACCATCAACTACGATGAAATGCCACCTGTAGCCAATGATGATAGTTCATTTGGTAATGCCGTTGGTAATAACGCCAGCCTGAATTTGTTGACAAACGATGCTCTTTCTGATGGCAGCCAGGCCACTACATCCAACACAAGTATTGTATTGATTGACCCGGCAACCGGCATAGCCACCAATACTCCAAATGTGGTGACCATCGCAGGACAAGGCGTTTATACCTATAATCCTGCTACCGGTGTGCTTACTTTTGACCCGGCTCCTGGCTTTACCACGGATCCAACACCGATCAATTACATTTTAACGGAGACCCTTACCGGACTTACAGATCCTGCTGTGGTAACCATTACTTATAATGAAATACCACCAATTGCAAACGACGACCAAAGTCTGGGCAATGTTCCGGGCAACAATGCTGTCCTGAACCTGCTTACCAATGATGATTTGTCAGATGGCAGTCAGGCAACAACAGCCAACACTTCTGTTACGTTGATTGATCCTGCAACAGGTTTAGCTACAACAACACCAAACGTAGTGACCATTGCCGGTCAGGGTGTATATACTTATAACCCTGCAACAGGTGTATTGACCTTTGATCCAAATCCTGGCTTTACCACGGATCCAACACCGATCAATTACATCCTCACGGAGACATTGACCGGTTTATCGGATCAGGCAAATGTGTTGATTACTTACAACGAATTGCCACCGATTGCAAACGACGATCAAAGTTTGGGCAACGTACCCGGCAATAATGCTTCTGTAAACATCCTTACGAATGATGACTTATCAGATGGCAGCCAGGCTACTATTGCAAATACAACAGTGACATTGATTGATCCGGCAACAGGATTGGCCACTTCGACACCTAACGTAGTTAATATTCCGGGTCAGGGTGTTTATACCTACAACCCTGCAACAGGGGTTTTAACCTTTGATCCGAATCCTGGCTTTACCACCGATCCAACACCGATCAGTTACACCCTTACAGAAGTATCTACCGGTCTGACTGATCAGGCTTTGGTGACCATGACTTATGCAGAAGTGCCACCAATAGCCAATGATGACAGTTCATTGGGTAATACAGTTGGTAATAATGCAGTTGTCAATTTGTTAACCAATGACCAGTTGTCTGATGGAACACCTGCAAACACAACTAATACAACGGTAACCTTGATCGATCCTGCGACAGGATTGGCGACAACGACACCTAATGTTGTCACCATTCCGGGACAGGGTGTATATACTTACAATCCTGCAACAGGTGTATTGACCTTTGATCCAAACCCTGGCTTTACCACCGATCCAACACCGATCTCTTATACGCTTACAGAGGTAGGAACTGGATTGAAAGATAATGCTAAGGTAACTGTCACCTATACGGAAATTCCACCGGTGGCAAATGACGACAGCTCTCTGGACAACAATACAGGTGTAAGTGTTTCGATCAACATCCTTACCAACGATGATTTGTCCGACGGATTTCAGGCGACTACGGCCAATACCACAGTTGTATTGATCAATCCAGCAACTGGCTTACCTACTGTAACTCCTAATTCAGTGACAATCGCAGGTCAGGGAGTCTATACTTATAATCCGGCAACCGGGGTGTTGACATTCACTCCTAACCCAGGTTATACAGGTGACCCCACACCGCTGCCATATCGATTGACAGAAACTCAGACAGGATTGACAGATCAGGCCACAGTAACCATAACCTACCTCGACTTCGTACAATCCATTGGTAGTTTGGTATGGGAGGATCTCAACGGCGATGGTCTGTATCAATCCAATGAACCGGGTGTTCCCAACGTTCAGGTTGAATTGTTTGACCCAAGTGGCAATTTGGTAGCTGTGACTTTTACCGATAATACGGGACATTTTATCTTCAATAATATTTTGGCAGGCACATATTATTTTACCTTTACTCCAGATCCTTCCTATGGCTTTACCTTCCCTAATGTTGGAAGTAACAACAATGTTGATAGTGACGTAGACGGAGCCTTTGGCGCTGGAACTACAGGTCTCATTACCTTCAATGCTGGTCAGGTAGATCTTTCCTGGAATGCAGGTCTTTACAGATGTGTGGAGATTGGTGAAAAAGTGTGGTACGATGTAGATAAGGATGACATCATGGATCAAACTGAAAATGGCATCAATGGTTTGAAGGTTAATCTCTGGAGAGTTGTAGGCAATACGAAATCTATATGGGATTACAAATATACAGGCCATAAGCCGGGTACAGGTTCTACAGATGGTTACTTCAAATTCTGTGCTCCTCCTGGAACTTATTACATTGAAGTAGTGATGCCTCCAATAGGTCTTGTACAAGCCAGAGCCAATATTGGAAATGATGAAAATATAGATAGCGACCTTACCAATGCCAACGGTAAGTCAACTACTTCCAACTTCACGGTAGTCTCCGGCCAAGCCAAAAACGACATAGGAGCAGGTTTCTACCCAATGGCCACAGCCGGAAATCTGGTTTGGATCGACGACAACAGCGATGGTGTCCAGCAGGCAGAAGAGCCAAGAGTTGCCAATGTTTTGGTTGAAGCTTTTGATACACTCAATCAAAAGGTGGCTGAAGATTATACGGATCAGAATGGAGTCTACAAAATTGAATACCTGGGTAAATCATCATATTACCTTAAATTCAATCCGCCTGCAGGTTATGGGTATACCGCTCCTAATGTTCAAGACGACGCAACCAACAGTGATGTGGATCATTCCAATGGTCTAAATACTACTCGTTCCTTTGCCATGAATCCTGGAGTCAACTATGTAAATATCGATGCAGGTCTAGCCTATGGTGCTCTGCCTGTAAGATGGCTTGATGTAACGGCTGAGAACAAAGGTGATCATAATGTTGTCAACTGGTCAACCGCCAGTGAGGTAAATTCAGATAAATTCTATGTTCAACGCAGACACGAAAGCGAGTCGGAATTTGAAACCATTGCAGAAGTTAAAGCTGCGGGAATCGCTACTTCAACAAGCACTTACCATGCCATAGACAAGGACATTGATAGAGGAGGTGTTTATTATTACAGAATCCAGCAATGGGATTTGGATGGACATTCTTCTTTCAGTAAGACAGTAGCCGTAAGGTTGGAGGTTAAAGACAATGTCATTGGCCTATATCCAAACCCGGCAAGAGACTACAGTACGCTTTCATTGGATTTGAAAGGTGAGGAAGATGCTGTTGTGTCCATCTACAATGCAGAAGGTATACTGGTGCAAATTCACCACCTGAAATCAGAAAGCAAGTTTGGTTTGTCCAGAAAACTTAGACTTTCAGGTTTATCTACAGGTGTCTATATGGTTCAAACCACTCAAGGTGCCTTCACTGATGTCCGTAAGCTAATAATGATAGAATAATCTAAGACGTATTTGTTTTTCTTCGAAAAGCAGGAATCATATTCCTGCTTTTTTTTTGTTATAATTGGAAAAGATAATCTTTAAATTTGTTTAACTCTGTTTGATAATATATGAAACCTACCGTAGCCGGTTTATTTTTTAATTATTTGGACCAACTCGAATTTGAAGGTGCACTGCCGGAGGGCGTTGGCTTATTGAATCCCATGAAAACCAACGAGGACGTAAGAGAGATCACCCGATTTTTTTATAGAAAATTCTACGACGACCAGCTGCAACGCACCTTAATCCTTGGCATCAATCCGGGTCGGCTGGGTGGAGGGGCTACGGGCATCCCTTTCACGGATACAAAAAGACTTAAGGAAAAATGCGGTATGGATATGACTGAATTTAAAACGCACGAACCTTCTTCTGTCTTTGTTTATGAATGGATCGATGCCATGGGTGGTGCAGAAGTATTCTACAAACAATACCTGATCCATTCTGTTTGCCCTTTGGGTTTTGTTAAAGGCAGCGTGAACTACAATTATTACGATGATAAAAAATTGGAAGCGGCAGCCCTGCCTTTAATCAGAAGTCACCTTTCATTTTTGACAGGAAAATATTTCAACAGAGAAGTGGTGTATTGCCTTGGTACAGGAAAGAACTTTAAATTCTTTGAAAACCTGAATAAGAAAGAAGGGTATTTTAAAAATATAGTCCCTCTCGAACACCCCAGATTTATTATGCAATATCGTTCCCGATTTAAGGAAGACTATATTCTCGACTTTGTGGAAAAATTGAAAGGGTCTGCTAAATTATAATCATGCCTCCATCGCGCAGCACATCAACCAGACTTTTCAGATCTTCTTCTTTTGTATCATCATCACCGGCTTTTAAATAAGACGCAACAAATACAGGCCATTCAACACCTTTACTGTTTCTGGGATGAAGTGATTTGACCTTGATTTGAAGCCATTTTGCCTCCCAATCAAATAACTCCATTTCGTAAATGTGATTATCAAATGATAGTAATGTGTGCGCAAAACCATCCTCCCCCGGCAGTACTTCTATATAGGAAGTAAGGAAATATACTCTGGCATTGGACCTTATCTTCCTTTTTCTTTAAGAATTGTCGAATCATTTTGGGTGGATGGCTCGTTTTGGGCACTTTGAAATCAAACCAATGTTGAAGAGGAAGCTCGAAACCTGCCTTATTCATATAGTTGTAAAGTGAGACCCTGAGGCCTTCTGAATATTTTTCGTGTTTCGTTCCGGCATCATCTTCATAATACCATTCATTTTCAGCAAATCCCTCAAAGGCCGGCCCTGTCACTTTTACACGATACGATGATGGATCCAAACCTACAGGACTATGCGCTGTCATGGCAAATCGGTGCCAGAAACCGGAAAGTAAAACTCCTTCCTGAAACAGCTGCCGCACTACCTCCATACTGTCAATTGTTTCCTGATCAGTTTGCGTAGGAAAGCCGTACATCAGATAGGCATGTACCATCACACCTGCTTTTGTAAAGGATTTTGCTACCTGACTTACTTGCTCTACGGTAACTCCTTTTTTCATGAGCGCCAGTAAACGATCCGATGCCACCTCCAAACCTCCTGTCACAGCAATGCATCCGGATGCTTTTAAAAGACGACACAAATCACTCGTAAAATTTTTCTCAAATCTTATATTGGTCCACCAGCTTATGGTGATTCCTCTGCGAATCAACTCCAGTGCCAATTCAGCCATTAAGGCAGGTGGTGCTGCTTCGTCTACAAAATGAAAGCCTGTTTCTCCGGTTTGAGCAATGATGGCTTCAATCCTGTCGCAAAGTATGGAAGCTGAGATGGGTTCGTATCTTTGTATATAATCCAGACTTACATCACAAAATGAGCATTTTCCCCAGTAGCAGCCGTGCGCCAAAGTGAGCTTGTTCCATCTGCCATCACTCCACAATCTGTGCATGGGATTGACGATTTCCAAAAATGACAAATACCGTCCTAAGGGGAGCCCATCATAATCCGGTGTGCCGGTTTCTCTTTGGGGTACATCTTTTTCTGCAGCCCCGTTTAGGTATTGAATGACTCCATCTTTTAGCAGAAAACACCGCTTTAAGTTTTCAGCTTTTCTTTTTCCTCCCATGTATTCGATAATACATTCAAGTGGTCTTTCTCCATCATCGAGCGTAATAAAATCAATATACACGAACACACGCTCATCACTTATTTTTCTGAGTTCTGTGTTTACATATCCGCCTCCAATAGCTATTCGCGTGCCGGCATGCATTCTCTTAAACCATCGGCCTATGTAAAACCCTGCCAATACGTTTCCCGGAAAAGGAAGAGTGATAATTACAAGATCAGGTACTTGTTGTTCACAGTATACTTCCAGACATTTTTCCAATTTTCCGGACAAAAAGGTGTTGTCTTTTTGTAAAGTCTCATAAAGTGGATCAAAGGAGGAAGCAGATGATGCAAGGTGTTCGCCATACCTTGTGAAACCAAAATTGGGGTCAACCATTTGGGCGATCCAGTCTCCTAAATCTTCGAGGTATAGGGTAGCAAGATGTTTAGCCTGGTCCTGTATACCGGCCTCTCCAAATTTAATGTCCAAATCCATTAAACCATCAAAGCGACCTGCTTCAGGTAAAAAATTGCGCTGACAAATGGCATACGCCAGGGTTGCATTGTTACCGCATAAAAAATGCACAACCGCGTCTATAGTATCAATATACCTGAAACGCAGCTGATAAATGCGTTTCATATTTCCATCCAGGTGCGTAATATTATCTTCAGGTAAGTCAAATACCTCCTGGATTCCTGTTTTGCAGAAAATTTCGTGAAATACATCAATGCCCAGGTCTGCCTGTATGCTGTGTACACCCAGCGTATTGAGGTAACCTTTTAGGTATTGGGTGGCAGGGTAGGGTGTATTGAGCTGCGTAAAGGGAGGAGTTAGTAAAAGCACGTTGCATTTTACAGATCCCAAAGTAGAAGCCATTATCTCACTCTTTGGAGTAATTTTTTTTCTCCATTTTCACCTGTAAGGAGCAGTTTTCCTTCTTCGATGTAATAAGTTCCCAGTGGATATTCCTGTTCTGCTCCATTTATAATTGTGTATAGTATTATAGCATTGCCTTTGGTATAGTACCATACATTGGCCACTGTGCCGCTGCCATCTCCTTTGCCCGAATTACCGGAATAATCAGATCCGCTGATCATGGCTTCTCCACCCTTATCACTCATGGTGCCATCGGCATTAAAAGATAAATATTGCACACTGCTGCCACTCATGGCGTCTGCGCCATAACCGGAGGAATAAAAACTTTCGTGTTTCCAATTGCCAATGATATTGGGGTCAATATTTTTCTTTGATTTTTTGCCGCTGCCTTTATCTCCTGAAGCTACTTTACCGTCCTTTTCAAAATTGACAACAAAGGCATCTGATCTTGCACCATCGAATTCTATATCAAAATCCATATCCAATCCTGTTGCAGACAGGGTGCCGGTAACCAAAAATGTGATGCCCAGTTTATCATCAATAGCAGTACCTGCAAAGCCGCTGGCATTTTTTTCGCCGGTTATGGCATAATTCTGCTGGCTATCTTTCATGGTGCCTGTTATTACCTGATCTTTTTGTTTGAGCTCAAGGCTTATGTTGTCACCATTAAAAAAAGCGTGGTATTTGCCACTTATCTGAGATTGTAAAAAATTACAAACGAAAGCAAATACGAATAACAGAAGGAACCGTTTCATGATGTTTCAAATTTTGTCAAAAATACACTTTTTCAACCTTTGATTAACAAGATGTCCATACATACCCAATGCCCAATTCTACTTTTATAGCCGTTTTGGCCATTATTTTTTGAAAAAAAACGTTATTTGTTGTCGAATATCAAATCCATTGGCATGCCTTCACCCATAGGTATTTTTGATTCCGGATACGGGGGACTTACCGTTTTTCGGGAGATAGAACAACAATTACCCAACTATGATTATATATACCTTGGCGACAATGCCCGGGTGCCTTATGGCAATCGTAGTTTCGAAACGGTCCACGAATTTACATGGCAATGTGTCAAAAAACTGTTCAACCTGGGCTGTCCGCTGGTCATTTTGGCGTGTAACACGGCCTCAGCCAAGGCTTTACGCACCATTCAGCAGAGAGATCTGGATAGCTACGATTCTAATCGTAGAGTACTGGGTGTCATCCGGCCAACTACAGAGGTAATTGGTGAATATACACAAAGCCGACACGTAGGTATCTTTGCCACAAAGGGTACGGTGTTGTCACAATCTTATGTCATTGAAATTGAAAAATTTTTCCCGGATATCAAAGTACATCAGCTCGCCTGTCCCATGTGGGTGCCGCTCGTTGAAAACAATGAACACCTGGGACCCGGAGCAGACTATTTTGTAAAGAAGTACATCGACGAGTTGTTGGCCCAGTCTCCAGACATTGATGCCATCATACTGGCTTGTACCCACTATCCGTTGCTTAGCTCAAAAATCAGAGAATACCTGCCCGCACACATCAAACTTATCTCACAGGGACAAATTGTGGCAGAAAAACTGACCGATTACCTTCAAAGACACCCGGAGATGGAAGCTCAGCTATCGCAACACGGCAGCCATCAGTTTTATACCACCGATGATACGATAGATTTTGATCAAAAAGCAAAATTGTTTTTGGGTAGATCCATAACGTCATCTCACCTCGACCTTTTTATTTGAGCTTATCATCAAAACTAAAAAGGCCCCTTTCGGAGCCTTCTTAATATTATAATTCCATACGATTTTGGTTGCCCAAAATAGGATTACATCACTTCTTCAATCGGTGTATACTTAAGCCCAAATGCCTCCGCTACGGCTTTGTACACTACTTTGCCATTAACCACATTCAAGCCCAATTTGAGTTCCAGGTTGTCTTCACAAGCTTTTTTCCAGCCTTTGTTGGCCAATTGAAGGGCATAAGGAAGGGTTGCATTGGTAAGGGCTATGGTTGAAGTATAAGGTACCGCCCCCGGCATATTGGCAACGCAATAGTGCAGAACACCGTCTACGACATAAACAGGATCGTCGTGTGTAGTTGGTTTACAGGTTTCTATACATCCGCCCTGATCTACCGCTACGTCTACAACTACGGTACCCGGTCTCATTTCTTTGAGCATGTCGCGGGTAATGAGATTGGGTGCCTTGGCTCCCGGAATCAATACCGCTCCTACAATCAGGTCGTGGTCTTTGATCAACTTCCGTATGGTATATTCATTGGACATCATGGTAGTCACATTGGCTGGCATCACATCGGCCAGGTAACGAAGTCTTTTCAAACTCACATCGAGGATGGTTACCTTGGCTCCCAAACCGGCTGCCATCTTAGCTGCCTGGGTGCCTACAATACCACCACCCAGTACCAATACCTTGGCGGGTGCTACTCCCGGTACTCCACCCAAAAGGATTCCCCTTCCGCCCATCGGCTTTTCAAGGTATTTTGCTCCTTCCTGAATGGCCATCCTTCCGGCAACTTCACTCATAGGAATCAATAAAGGAAGGGAGCGATCCGGAGATTCTACCGTTTCGTAAGCCAGACAAACCGCACCACTTTTAATCATGGCTTTGGTCAATGGCTCGTAGGAAGCAAAGTGGAAATACGTAAACAACAATTGATCCTTCTGAATCAATTTGTATTCTTTGGCAATCGGCTCCTTTACCTTAATTATCATCTGGGCTTTCTTGTAAACATCTTCAATTTTGGGAAGAATTTTTGCCCCTGCCTTTTTGTATTCTGCATCTGAAAACCCACTGCCCTCTCCGGCTGTAGATTGTACAAATACACTGTGTCCCGCCTTGATAAATTCCATTACCCCGGCAGGTGTCAACGCCACCCTGTTTTCACTAGGTTTTATTTCTTTTGGTACACCAATGATCATTTGATTAGGTTTTATTTTTTTCGAAAGTGCAAAATTACAAATATTCATCCAATTCCGTGCACCTGTCCCTACAATGGTGAAGCCGTTGTAGGGATCCGGCAACCTTGGTCAGAGCAACCGGCAACCGAGCAACCGGCAATCGTGGTCCGAGCATCCGATACTCTGTTGCCCGATGCTCCGATGCTCCGATGCTCTGTTGCCCGATGCTCCGATACCTCTGCTTCAGGATACCCGGTACTTGATATACTTGATGGTCTTCCCCCGGCCCATATTCAGGCGCTCATAATAGGTCTTGTGTTCCAGTACCGGATCATAGAGCGGACCGGAATAAATATCGGCATGATGGTAAATGACTTCTCCCTTGCCCCAGCTATTAAAAGATTCAACGCTGAATTCATACAAGGTATCGTCGTCGGTCTTGAGGTGAATAAATCCACCCGGTTTGATAAAGGGAAGGTAAGAATCCAGAAACCGGTGATGGGTCAATCGGTTTCTTTCTTTGGAAAGGAAAGGATCGGGAAAGGTAATCCAGATTTCATCTACCTCTTTTTCACCCATAAAAAGGCCGATCTGTTCAATTCTTGTCCTCAGAAAGGCGGCATTGTGCAGGCCCTTGTCCAAAGCCTGTTTGGCACCCACCCAAATGCGGGCACCTTTGATGTCCACTCCCAAATAATTTTTATCGGTAAAGGCCGCAGCCAGGGCCACAGTATATTCTCCTCGACCACAAGCCAACTCCAATACCAGCGGATTTTCATTCTTATAAAAATCCTGCGACCATTTGCCCTTATAGTCTACTTTTTTGCCCTGGGGCCCAACCAGCCCCGGCTTTAAAAAATCAAAATTTTGCACCACATTGGGAAAATCCATCATCTCCGCAAACTTGGATAACTTGTTTTTGCTCCTCCCCATTTTTCAATTTTGCCGCAAAGCTAATAGAATAGGGCATAGATTTTAGGGGGTAGGGTCCAGCGTTTGATTTTTTAATATACAGAAGGATGGATATCAGATTTTTTTTCCGGAGCAACTAAGCACATGATTGTTTTGACCTCGAAGTGGATTAAAGTAAAAAATACTTCGTCAAATCCTAAAATCAACTAAATCAGTACATCACTAAATCAGTACATAAAAGTCGTCCCTGAAATGAACCTTTTAACAATCAATCTATTTAACATTTTTAACATAAAAATTAAACAAAATTGAAATCTAACTACCTCATAATTGGCGCTTCTTCGGGCATAGGTGCCAGTTTGGCTGCTCAACTCGCTGAAAATCATCAGGTATTTGGAACTTTTCACCGAAATCACATAAGCAACCCCAATGTGAAAAGCATTTATTATGAAGCTGGTTCATCACTCGATGTTTCAGCCTTGCCTGATACCCTTCATGGTTTCGTTTTTTGCCCGGGAACCATCCAACTCAAACCTTTTGCGCGCATCACTTCTGAAATGATCCAACAGGACCTGGCTGTAAACGTGACAGCCGCGGTACAGTGTATTCAGGCTGTTTTGCCCAGATTGAAGGCAGCCGATCAGGCTTCTATAGTTTTGTTTTCTACAGTGGCGGTGCAGACCGGATTTAATTACCACAGCCTTGTATCCATCTCCAAAGGGGCTATTGAAGGGCTCACCCGCGCTTTGGCAGCAGAACTGGCACCCCGCATCAGGGTCAATGCCATTGCCCCTTCTCTCACACAAACGCCGCTGGCAGGATCCATGCTTGATACGCCGGAAAAAATTGAAAACAATGCCCAGCGACACCCACTCAAAAAGATTGGAAATCCCAATGAAATTGCATCTCTTGCTGCCTTCCTCCTCGATCCAAACGCAGCATGGATGTCGGGTCAAATCCTCAAAATGGATGGTGGCATTTCAACCCTTAAAATTTAAACCATGGCCATATACCAACTAAAAACTGCTCAGAAAATACCGGCATCACCTGATGCAGTATGGGATTTTATATCTTCTCCTAAAAATCTTTCCAAAATCACTCCACCCTATATGGGTTTTGTCATTACCAATGGTCCCATTCCCGAAAAAATGTACCCGGGTATGATCATCTCTTATAAGGTAAGTCCGGTGATGAATATCCCCATGGACTGGGTCACTGAAATTACCCATGTAGAACCTGGTGTTTATTTTGTGGATGAACAAAGGGTAGGACCCTATGCCATCTGGCATCACCAGCACAAAATCACACCCATCGATGGTGGAGTGCTCATGGAAGATATCGTGAGTTATCGGCCACCCTTTGGTCCACTCGGTAAAATTGCCAACGAGCTTTTTATCAAAAAACAACTCAAACAGATTTTCGACTTCCGATTTAAGGCGGTGGAGGAAATTTTTGGTAAATTTCCTTCTTAAACCGTATTTCATGATGCGCAAATCCATTCCCATATTATTGTTTTTACTGGCCCTGCCCTTGATCCTCGGAGGTATCGCCGGTCAGGTTACAGCGGCCAACATCCCCACCTGGTATGCCAGCCTCAACAAGCCCTGGTTCAACCCACCGTCTTTTGTTTTTGCACCGGTCTGGACTTCACTCTACCTGCTGATGGGTTATGCTTCTTACCGCGCATGGCAACGTGCAGATGGCAAACTTTTATCCACAGCTTTATCTCTTTATTTTTCTCAACTGGCGCTCAATTTTTTATGGTCCTTCTTATTTTTTGGTTACCACAGGCCCGACCTCGCTCTCGCTGAAATGATTGGGATGTGGTTGGTCATTTTGATGACTATTTTTCAATTTGCCAGAATCGACAAGCCCTCGGCATGGATGTTGGTACCTTATATTTCGTGGGTGAGTTTTGCTTCTATTCTTACCTATTACATCATGGTGCTTAATCCATAAATTCAAAAAATTCTCATTCACTACATGTTTCAGCCACTCAAATTTTTTATGCTTTCAGTCGTGTTGTTGGTTTTCAATTTCACAGCCAAAGCCAATCTCCATTTGGTACATTACATAGAAGGTGATACCAATTCAATCGAACAGAAAAAAGCCATGATCTTGAATGCCGTAGGCACCTGGGTCATCGACCTCAGGCCCGACCCTGCTGCTGCTCCCTATCTCAAGGACTTTGTCATTGGCATGCCCACAGGCAAGCTGTTCAACGGAGAATATTATGGCTATCCCTTTGAAGGCGGCTATTGCAATGTGGAATGGGATCGTTTTTATTTTGCCTTCTCTACCAACGACGGTGCTTCAACCTATTATCACAGTGGCTATGTACAAGGCAATACCATTACAGGCATGAGCCTCAACGAAGACAGGAAGTTTCTCATAGCCTGGAGAGGTCAGAAAAAATCATAATCGCGTTTATGTCGACCCACCACAAAGGCAACAAATCGTATCTGCCGCAAAAGATCTGCGCTACCTGTGGCAGGCCATTTACCTGGCGTAAAAAATGGGAAAAAAACTGGGACAACGTTAAATATTGCAGCACTTTATGCAGTCGTCAAAAAAACAAAGTACAGGGGTAAGCCTCGTCTTCCCCCACCAGCTCCACTACCCTCATCCCGCTCTCAGTCCCGATCGACCCGTATATTTGGTGGAAGAATGGCTCTTTTTTAGTCAATACCGTTTCCATAAAACCAAGCTTGTTTTCCACCGGGCTGCTATGCGCGCATATGAAAAAGAACTCCAAAACCGGGGCTACGAAACCCATTACATCGACGCCTCCCAAGCCTTGCACGATATCCGACTGTTGATAGCACAACTCAGCCAACAAGGTATTCAAAAGCTCTATTACAGCGATGTGACCGACAACTGGCTGGATAAAAGGATCCGCCAAACAGCAGCCAATCATCAGATGGAAGTGGAAATGTTGGACAGTCCTCTCTTCATAAACACAAGAGATGAGCTACGCACCTACCACAAAAAAAGCAAACGGTTTTTTCAAACCGACTTCTACACCTGGCAGCGTAAATACCGCAACATCCTCATGGAAAAAGACGGTAAACCCACCGGTGACAAATGGTCGTTCGACGCCGATAACCGCCAGCGCTACCCTGCCAAAGTGGTGCCACCTAAATTAAGACCCAAAACGCCCAATGTCTATGACATCGAAGCCACTCGATTCGTGCAACAACACTTCCCTGATAACCCCGGAGAAACCTCCTTTTATTACCCCACCACCCGGGAAGAAGCGCTCGCCTGGATGGAAGATTTTTTCACCACGCGTTTCCACGATTTTGGCCCTTATGAAGATGCCATTGTCGCCAAAGAAAGTTTCCTCCACCACAGTGTCTTATCACCCCTCATCAACATTGGCCTGCTCACCCCACATGAAGTTGTTGACAAGGCCCTTTCTCTAAAGAATCAGATTCCTCTCAACAGCCTCGAAGGCTTTATCAGACAGATTATCGGCTGGCGCGAATTCATCCGTTATGTCTATCTGGCCATCGGCAGTCGCCAACGCACCGCCAACTTCTGGAAATTTACCAATGCCCTTCCTCCCGGCTTTTATACCGCCCAAACTGGCATAGCACCCCTGGACCTCACCATCACCAAAACCCTGCAATACGCCTACAACCACCATATCGAGCGACTCATGGTCCTGGGTAACTATCTCCTCCTAACCGGTACTAATCCCGATTACGTTTATCAATGGTTCATGGAAATGTACATCGACGCCTACGACTGGGTGATGGTCCCCAACATTTATGGCATGAGCCAATTTTCCGACGGCGGACTCATGTGCACCAAACCCTACATATCCGGCAGCAACTACCTCCGCAAAATGTCTGACTTCCCCAAAGGCCCCTGGGAAACCCACTGGACCGACCTGTACTGGCAGTTCATAGATCAACACCGCTCCTTTTTTCTATCCAACCCGCGACTGTCGATGATGGTTCGTTTGTTGGACCGCCGATAACTGAGCAACCGAGCAACCGGCAACCGAGCAACCGAGCAACCGGCAACCGTGGACCGAGCAACCGTGGACCGAGCAACCGGCAACTGTACTCTGATGCTCCGACACCCGATGCTCCGATTCCCGATGCTCCGCCACCCGATGCTCCGATGCTCGATGCTCCGATGCTCGATGCTCCGCCACCCGATGCTCCGATGCTCCGATGCTCCGTTGCCCGATGCTCCGATGCTCCGATGCCCCGATGCTCCGATGCTCCGACACCCGATGCTCCGTCCAGGGAACTATTTTAAGGTAAAAGATGTTTTTCCCAAAAATAACGCTATGAACCCGATATTAACTTACCGCGATTTAGAGGTATGGAGGTTATCCATAGATCGGAAGAGCGTCGTGTAGGGAAAGAGTGTCTTCGCCTGTGTAGATC
>CALJKQ010000187.1 GCA_937973565.1 uncultured Saprospiraceae bacterium
CTTTGAAGACTTCTAAATAATGAGAGGGCCCGGAATTTCCGGGCCCTTTTCATTTATTCTGAGACAATAAAAGTAACCAAGACTAATTACAGTTAAAAAATTCCATAACTCACCTCATTGTTCCCTTCGTCAAAGCCAAAAGCTTATTATCTTTTGACCCCCTAAACCATTCCACAAAAGAAGCCAAATGACTTTCCCGATAATCGTTTTGGGTATTGCTCTTCAGATTCTCAAAGATTTTTACAAATCGCGATAAACAATTCTTTTTTGGACATAGCATGATTGCTTCTAACAGATAGTCGCAAAACAGTATTTCTTCATGTTGGGGGAAGTCGTTAATGATTTGATCGAGGATGGGCATAAATTTTGGGTGGTAAAAATGGGAGAAGAGACGGGCCCTGAAACAGTCTTTGGAAAAGTATTCATCTTCAGGGATGTTGGTGAAGTTAAGGATGAGGTCGATGTCATCTTCTTTTTTGTATTTGGTTAGTGCCACAAGCGCACTGTAATTGTTTTGATCTTTGGCTATAGATCGTATGTACGAATAATATTGGGGATCGGGCGCGAGTTCTATCAGGAGGCCGTCGCGATAGGAGGAGGGTAATTGGGGGCGCTGCTTTAGGATGAGATCTTGGATTCCTTTTTTGGCAGCATCTTGAAATGTTTGATAAATCAGATCGAGATATACATCATAGGTATATGCCGAATCCGATAGACACCATGTACCGGTGTTGATTTTTGAGGTGTCGTTCAGGTTTTGATTGACAGTAGCGAGTGCTTCATCCAGATTGAGTTGTTGGTTTTCCAGTAAGAAATGGAAGGCGTATACGCGCAGATAAGGGTTGGGGTGTAAGCCCAGGTATAACAAATCTTGTTTTGGCATTTGGCTGAAAAATTTATCAAAGCCAAAAGGTTCTTCCTCAAAAGTAAACTTAAAACCCATCATGCAGTAGTATTTTCTAAAGGCACTGACCTCAAAACTATCTACAACAGTTGCTGTAGTCTTTGATACTTTTTGGACATTGTACCCAAATTGTGCATTGAGGGTCAAACAAAACAGGAATAGTAAAGAAGAAAAGACAGTCCTCATGCTTTTTCAATAAAACTGTGTTGATGGATGGTTTATTGTACTTTGTTTTAGTATTTACTAAATTTCAGAGCAAATGCTTCAATGAAGACATAAAGACCTCAATGATATTATCAACCCAAGACCCTACCAATTCACACCCCCAACCCCCTTTTAATCTCCTCCTTAAAAGTATTGGAGGATGTTATGCGGGTGTTGCCATCATCCTTCAAATGAAAAACAAAGCGGCTGCGTAAGTCTTTGGTGATCTGCCTGATTTGGTGGGTGTTGATGATATAGGATCGGTGGATGCGAAGGAAGTGTGTAGGCAGTTGGTCTGCTAAGTGATGGAGGGCTTTGTCGTAAAGGTACTTTTTGCCATTGAGGTGAAAAACAAAAACGTATTTGTCTTCGGCTTTCATGTAGGCAATGTTCGTAAAATCGAGGAGGGTGATGGCCAGGCCTTGTTTCACGGCCAGGGTTTGGATGCGCTGGTCGCTCACGCGTTGTTCATACATGGCTTTGAGTTGATCGACATCCATGTGCGTGTTTTGATTTCGGGAGATCAGTTGTTTTAGTTTTTCGATGGCGACATCGAAGCGGACTTGTTCCATGGGTTTTAACAGGTATTCTACCGAAAACACTTCAAAGGCTTTGAGGGCGTATTGATCATAGGCGGTTGTAAAAATGATGTAAGGACTAGGCCCCTCCAAGGAAGTAAGTACATCGAAGGCATTCATATCGGGCAGGTGGATGTCGAGGAAAAGCAGATCGGGGTTAAGCGAATCGATCATCGTCTTTGCTTCTTGCCCTGTTGTAGCCTCTCCTATTACAGTGATGAAATCGCTGTGTGCAGTCAACATACGAAACAATTGCATCCTGGCCGGTGCTTCGTCTTCAATGATCAAGGCTGTAATCATGATATGGCTTTGATGGGAAGTTGTAAAAATACGTGTTTTTGAGGTTCATTTAAAAACTGCAATTGAAAATCGCCGCCGTACAATAACTCCAATTTTCTGTTGATGCTGTGGATGCCGAAACCTCGTTGTAAGGATTCGTCAAATGCCTTGCCGCTGTCGTATAGGGAGATGGTAAGGAAAGTGTCTGTTTGTTGAATGACCAGGGTGATTTCGGTTTTTTGCTTTTCAGTATGATAGCCGTACTTAATGGCATTTTCTACCAGGGGTTGCAGCAACATGTAAGGAATAAAAAGGGGCAGGGTATTGTCATCTACCTCACTGCGAAAGACGATCAAATCACCAAAACGCATTTTTTCTACTTTCAGGTATTGATCCAAGAGGGCCAACTCATCTTTTACGGTGGCAAAAACTTTGTTTTCGCGGTTGCTGGCGTATTTATAAAAGTCGGCCAATTGAAGGGCCATGGCTTCTGCTTTTTTACCATCCGTATTGGCCAGGCTGGCAATGGAATTCAGGCCATTGAACAAAAAGTGGGGATTGATCCGTGACATCAGACTGTCTACCTCTGCTGCTTTGTATTCGTTGTTTTTTTTCTCTAATTCCATTTGCAGCAGGGCTTGTTTTTTTTGTAGGTTGTAATCGATGAGGTTGTTGATGAAGTTGGCCAGGGCAAAGGGGATGCCGGCGAGTAAGGAATAAAGGATGAGCCCCACTCCCAAAAGATTGATAGAAAGGTAGGCCATAAAAGTGTTTTCTCTTTCCCCAAACAGCTGGATAAGCCCCAAACCCAGACTGATGATGACGGGTACCAGAATGATGATGTAAAACTTCACCATTTCTTTGTAAAAAAAGTCGAATGTTTTTTTCCGGATGAGGTAGTGGACATAATAGACCAGAGCTATGATCATGGTTTGCAGAACACCCAGGAGAGGCGAAAATTCATTCGTCACGAGATAGCCCATAACAATGAAGATCGCGCTCAAAAGAGCAACGGTGATGACTGCCTTTGACCACTGGCCGGGTAAGTTGTTTAGCAAAAGACTGACTCCGCGCACGATAAATACCAACACGATAATCCACACCACCTGACCAAAGGGATACAGGTAAAAAAAGGTAAGTGCCTTGGTTAAAAAATTGCTGTGGCTAAAAAAGTCATCTCTGTAATCATCGTCTCTGAGATACAGGATTTTTCCTTCGGTACGCCATCGGGTGAGTGTAGAATCAGCTACCGCGTCTAGCGTGAGTTTATTGACCGGATGGTTGTAGTCAAAAAGAAATTTCGCCTGCTCTTTGCCAATTTTTTCTACCGCTTCTGCCAGGGTGTTTCCATTTTCTTTTAGTGAGAGCGGGGCTTGATAACAGATCACTTGTTTTTGCCCTTCCTCCAGTGTGCCCACATATTTAAATACCTCAATTAACGAACTATCCGAATGGTTGATTTTGAAATAAACAGTGCTTTTCGAAAGATGATTATCTTTAAGTTGTCCCTGCGCTGTGGGCAGATTCAGTATGTTATTTACCGCAATAAAATAAACACTGTAGATACCGGCTACTGATAGGACAAAGAAGATACTTAAGAAGATCTTTTTCATTTTCTATTTTTCTTACGAAGGTATCAGACGGCGTCATTGAAGACAAGCCATTTCAGACGAAGTGAAAGATAGCTGCGTGAAATGGGAAAAGGAGGGGGTATTTTCACCACAAAGTTCACAAAGGACCCACAAAGCTCACCAAGCATCATAGTGCCCTTAGTGCAATCTCAGTGCCCTTTGTGGTTAAAGGGGAGGTTATTTTCACCACAAAGGACCCACAAAGATCACAATGTTTTATAGAGCCCTTAGTGGATATGTTTTTCCACAAGGGTCACAAATGACTGACAATAGTTTTCAATACACTAATCGCGCCCCACTTCAATTTTAGGGCTATCCGGTCCCTTTGCGGGTTGCTGGCCGTAATTGCAGCCGCCTACGGCCGCTTTCATATGGCTTCCTTCTTTGGCTTTGAAGCCTGGTTGGAGCAGCACTTTGCCGGAGGTCAATGAAATGCTATCAACATTGAAGGTACCGGGGATGAGGGAGGTAGAAGAAATTTCTACATTGCTTTCGTAATCGAGTTTACCTTTGAGTGGATAGTTGAGGGTGATGGTATTGACGCAAAAATCCCGTTGCCAGACGCCCCGACCGAAGGTAGCGCAAATGATGTTGCCACTGTTCATATCAACGTGTATATCTGAGATGGGTACTTTGGGCATGTTGTCTCTGACGAGGACCCATGTAGAGGTATTGAAGTCTCTTCGGTAAAGGCCCAGGTCAGTGCCGACGTAAACCTTACTATTGGCTACTGCCAGGCAATGGGCTACCACATTGGGAAGGTCAAAGCTGAAGTTTTGCCAGGTATTGCCACCGTCGCCTGAATAAAACACTTTTTGACCGGCAGTAAAACCACCAAATGAAACGTATACCGAACTTGAACTATTGGGATCAATGGCAATATCTGTGATTCTGCTGAAGCCGGTCGGGAAACCTGGATTGGTAGTAAGATTGGTCCAACTGGTGCCGAGGTCGGTGGTACGCCAAATCTGGCCCGGGCCCGTGTAAGCGGCTGCACCAGCGATGTACATGGTATTGGGTACGGTTGTAGATTGAGCCATCGACAAATATCCGCTTACGGTGTTATTGGTAGTCCAGGTCAAACCCTTGTCGCTGGAGGCAAAAAATTTGTTGGCAGCACCAACGTAAATGCGCATAGTATCGGTGACATGGGTCATGATGTGTTTGTACCAATCGACTCCATCGGGACTGGTGAAAGTCATGGACTTTCCCGTTTTGGCATTGATCTTGCCACAGCCCTGATTGTTGGTATAATAGACGACATCAGAATTGTTGGGTTGAAAGGCCGTCTGAAAACCATCACCGGGGCCGATATGCTGATAGTTTTTGGTTCCGCTGCCCCTGTGTTTGATACCATTGTCCTGCTGGCCACCGCTTAAAATATAAGTGCCTGCATTGAATTGGGTTAGGTGGTAAAATTGACTGGTGACAAGACCTTTGGAAATGTTGATCCAGGTGATGCCGTTGTCGGTGCTATAGTTGAGACCACCATCGTTGCCGGAATACAATCGGTTATTCAGTTTATTATATACCAATGCGTGATGATCCGCATGAATTTTAGCTGCCGTGGTTGTGGTGTCCCACTCCACCCAAAAAGAAGCCGGGCTATAAGTGATGCCCCCATCTGAGGATCGCCATAAATTAATGCCCGCTGTGTTCAATTTTGTGGTATCGACATGAGACACGGCTATGCCGATATCGTAGCCACCCTGATCATTTGCAGACTGCCCGCTCCAAAATCCGCCCATGACGTTGGGAGTATTGGCAATTCTGGTAAAGGACACTCCATTGTTAACCGATTTGTAAACACCCACAAAAGTGCCTGCACCGGTAGCACTGCCACAGATGGCATATACATTGCTGGATTTGGCATTGGTGCCACAAAGCGCAATTCTTTTATTGGTGGATGGTATGGCCACGTTGACCCCACTTACCGTCCAGGTAGTGCCATAGTCTGTAGAATAGGCGATGGTATCATTGGTAGTGCAGTAAACGGTATCCGGATTGTTGGGTTTGTACATTACATCAAAATGTTGACCATTCCTCACCTTGGTCCAATTGGCACCGCCATCCAGGGTGCGAAAAACACCATCGCTGGTGGCGGCCAACAACTCTGCCGCATAAACAGGGTTCTGGGTCAAAGCATAGGATATATAAGAGGTGGTGCCCGGGCTTAGGGGGAAACTGCCTGTAAAATTCCATGTCAGGCCTGCATCGGTAGATTTCATTACACCCAATGAAGGAGAAATGTATTCAAACTGAGTGACAAAACTTGAGGGTCCATTATCTCCGGTACCTGTAAGGATGTAAAGGATATTGGGATCTGCCCAGTTGACCACAATGCCGGAGATGCCGATGGAGGGTATGGTATCGGTAAGACATTTCCAGTTTATACCATGGTCTGTGGTTTTCCATAAGCCACCATAGGGAGCGCCCACATAAAAGGTATTGACATCGGTAGGGTGAAAAGCAATTCTGTCAATTCTGCCGATGCCTTTTCCATAGGAAACACCGTTCCAAAGGGAATCCGGACTAAAATAAGCATTTTCAATGCCAATGCTATTCCAGCTACCCGGCAATTGAGAACGATTGTTTCCCCTGTTTTTGCGGGTTTCCACCTCATCTGCGTCAAAGATCAGTTGTTTGTGATTGACAAATTCGCCGTTAGGACCGAGGTATTTACTTTGCTCATACTCCCATCTTTTCCAGTGTTTTATTTTGATGAGGCCATCGCCACCATTGTTTTGTATGTCTGCTGGCAGCCGTGCATAAAAGGAATCCACGCTGGTCATGATGTCGCGCATATTGGACTTGGTGCGCAGTATTTGTTTCAATTGTTCGCCCAATGACTGTGATTGAAGTTGAGCCGCAATCAGAAGGAAAACCAGGGTGTTAAATTTTATTGTTGACATGATGATTATTTGTGTGGTGGGTGTTGTAAACACTTAAAAGGTAATATCACAAGACGTTTCATTGAATATATTTTCTGCTAAATTCGGCATTATGGCTGGCTGAGTCAATCACCCTGAGGGGTGAGTCGGAGATGAAGGCTTATTGATGGCAGAGGGAACAAAGAAAGCACAACGCTCAAATAAAATTTGGTTCCCCGACTTACCATTTACAGGAAAAATATTTATTTAAGCTATTGATAAACAATAATATATATGCACTAGCCCTACCTAAAACCATAGGAAAACTTCAAAATTTCGTTTTTAACACCCCTATTTTAGGCCGTATTTTTGCATTTTTTGTAGGCCACCGCAAATATTATGATGAAGTTAGGGTAAGCCCAAAAGCAATTTATAAAGTATGCTTTTTGCGACTTATCCAAAAATGGGTGAGGGTAGGGAACAAGTTTGTTGTCAAGTAGAATAGCTAACTAACCGGGGACATAGTTTAAAGCACGACTTATATAAATACAATCTTAATAAGATATCGTAAGTTATGATTTTAATATGCTCCAGTTTAGTGTACATGCTTATTATTTGATATATTTGTAAATCCTAAACGCTAACCCGCTTTAAAATTAAACCAGTGATTCTATGAATGTGAAGTTGCTGTACTATTTTCTGCCGGCCTTAAT
>CALJKQ010000188.1 GCA_937973565.1 uncultured Saprospiraceae bacterium
CTCAACAAAGTAGCCAGGTGTCTCAAGCTGATTATTTTTTGTTAAAGATATGAATTTGACAACAATTGACCTCTTTTTCTTGGCCGGGAACCGTGCATCTATAAAATATTAAAAGTAATCATCATATTTGTATCATAAGAATTACAATGAGAATCATTATCTGCTGGCTTTTTTGTCAATTTTGGTTTTTGGAAGGATGTTCTGCTGTCAATACTGTCGGTCAACATACCCAGCCTGACACTCAATTATTTACAGGAGCGGAAAACCTGAAGGCATACCTGCCGTTACTAAAGAACAAAAAAGTGGCCTGTGTAGTGCATCATGCCAGCAGGGTGGGAAAAAGCCATTTGGTTGATACACTTCTCTCTTTGAAGGTGGATGTTGTAAAGATATTGGCACCTGAGCACGGATTCAGGGGTACAGCGGACGCCGGCGAAAAGGTAGACAACGATAAAGACACAAAAACCGGACTTCCTATCGTTTCGTTATATGGTAAAAATAAAAAGCCTACCGCCGAAATGCTAAAAGATGTTGAGGTGGTGCTGTTTGATCTTCAGGATGTTGGGGTAAGATTTTACACCTATATTTCCACACTGCATTATGTGATCGAAGCTTGTGGTGAAAACAACAAAGCCCTGATTGTGCTGGACAGACCCAATCCACATGCTCATTACACTGATGGACCTATACTTGAGTCGGGATTCGAATCATTTATCGGTATGCACCACGTGCCGGTAGTTTACGGCATGACAATAGGAGAGTATGGAAAAATGATCAATGGTGAAAAATGGACAAAGCTGAAATCAGAGGCCAATTTAACAGTAATACCGTGTGTGAATTATGACAGGAAAAAAAGGTACGATATTCCTCTCCCTCCATCTCCTAACCTTCCCAATCCTACTGCTGTACTTCTTTATCCAACACTTTGTTTTTTTGAAGGCACCGATTATAGTGTTGGCAGAGGCACAACCAAACAATTTCAAATCATTGGTCATCCGGGAATGCAGAGTGACTTCTCTTTTACACCTGCTCCCAACGTAGGGGCTAAAGACCCATTCCAAAACGGAAAAACCTGTTATGGATATGATTTCTCTTCTGCTTCGAGGGATCAATTGTTCTCTTCACAAAAAATTGATCTCGACTTGTTGGTTAAAGTGTATCGGGAAACCATTGCCGCCAATCAAAATTTCTTTTTAAGCAACTTGTTTTTTGATAAATTGGCGGGTACCGACAAATTCAGAAAGATGCTGATCGAAGGCAAATCTGCCAAAGAAATCAGGGCAAGCTGGCAGGAAGGCCTGAAATCTTTTGAAGCAACAAGAAAGAAATACCTGATGTATGAATAGATTTCTTTTATTGATTACCCTTTCCATTGCTGCGTTTTATTTTTCTTGTCGGAGAATTACCCCGCCATTAACACAGGAAAAAGAAATGCTCGTCTTTTTGGACAGCCTGGAAGCTTCCAAAGCAATTACAATGGATGACGCCGAAGGTTTTTTTAAGAACATCAATGCCACTGACATTGCTATCCAGATGAAGCGGAATGTCCGCGATTTGGGACAGGATCCGGTAAAAAGCTACATTGACTTTCTGAAATCAGAAGTTATTTCTTTCAATAAAGAAGACAAAGAAAATCTTACCCGGGTGTGGAATCAGGTTTTAAAACAAACGCATGCCGTAAATGCCCGGATCAATCAGCCTGTTCAATTGGTTAAGATCAAAACAAGACACTATGGTGAAAATGTATTTTATACCAGAGGTAATACCATCTTTATCCCGGAAAATGTACTGACTAATTTCAATGCTTCGGTTTTACATCCCATTATGGTGCATGAGTGGTGGCACATTTTATCTGAAAGGTATCCGGATCTCAAGGATAGTATTTATGCAGTTTTTGGATTTAAAAGGCACAATCTAAGCTTGAAATTCCCTGAAAAACTCAAAAACAGATTGCTCACCAATCCTGATGGGGTAGACCTGTCTTATGCCATTCCGATTGGGGGTGAGCAGTGGCTTATGCCCATTATTTTTTCTGTAGGAAATGAATACTTACCCCAGAAAATGAACTTTATGGGGCACCTTCAAATGGAGGTAGTAAAAATAAAACAAGATGGCAGTGTCGAGTATCCTTCGAATGCTTCAACCGCTGATCAAACAAAGGAAATGGAAGTGTTTTTCCAGAAAATAGGGGATAACACGCAATACATTATTCATCCGGATGAAATAGCTGCAGATAATTTTATGTTGGCTTTGATTGCTTACAGCGAAAATAACTTTTCCAAATTTTCCTACGATGGGCGTAAAAAAGTAGAGCGAGTGATCCAGGTATTGAAAACGGTTAAATAACCTGTTATTTGAGCACCCAGGCTTTGGGCTCTATGTCCTTTCTTACTTTTGATAAAATGGCCGAAAGTTCGGCTTCTGTACATTTTACCCTGATGCCCACTCTGGTTGTTGAGTCATTGTCTCCCTTGTAGATTTCATAACCCAATTTATTCAACCTGGCAGACATACGGTCAATGTATTTATTTGATTTAAAGGAGCCGGTTATGATTACATATTCAATAGGTTGAATTTCAGTATTTTGTCTTTCTTTGTTTAATGTATCACTTGAAGTTTCAAGGAGAGGTGTATCGACAGCAGTTATAGGTTCTGTTGGCGTTGGCTCGGCAATGATTTCCGTAGTGTCGGGAGCTGCGTTGGCAACTTCAGGAGAATCACTTTCCCAGGGAAAAAACAATACAAAATAAATAAGAATACCGGCCAGAAGCAAGAAAAGCAACCATTTCAACCAACTATAGTTTTTAGTTTTTCTTTGCTGAAAAGTTTGCGTTTCTACAGCATGAATAGTGTCAGTTGCCTGCGTAAATGTTCTTTTAACCTCGCTGATGGGTGTAATGGCTTCCAATCCCCCCCAAATTTTGTCTACCAGCTTTCGATTTTCTTCAAAGACCACCATTTCTCCATCATGACGCAGTCTGCCTATGCCAAATAAGTCAGAACTTCCTTTTTCAATAATTTGGGATCTGATGGCATGGGCTGATTGTGTATACGCCTGCTCGAACTTGTTGGGAATCAAGGTCTGTGCTTCCTGAAAATTCTCATCAAATTGAAGGGTAAAGGAAGGAGGAAAGAGCGTGTCTCGCGTATCTGAAAAATGGGCAGGAATTCTCTTAACGCGCAATACGCCAATACCCGGCAGGGTCAATTTCTGATCCCTGTACAGCAGATATTGAAGGCACTGTTCAAGCGTTAAATCCATATTTTCGATTTCTGGAGGCAGATGAATATTTTACCTAAAAGCTCAAATTTAGATAGTGTTGTGAAATAATTGTGCCAAAATGAGGAATAATATCTATTTCGTTGTCACGATCTTCCTTCCGGGGCAAACCAAATGGAGAGGAAGTGGGTTAATTAAGATATAAGGCTGATATTGGCTATTTTTGCAGGAAATAAGGAGAAATGCAGTTTATCGATAGAATAAAGAGGTTAAAATCAGAGAAATTATTCAAAAAATCCAAAACCCTGTTTCCGGGAGGAGTTAATTCGCCGGTAAGGGCATTTAAATCTGTCAGTGGGGCACCCTTGTTTATTGCATCCGGTAATGGCGCCAATATTACCGATGAAGATGGCAACACCTTTACAGACTTTTGCGC
>CALJKQ010000189.1 GCA_937973565.1 uncultured Saprospiraceae bacterium
CGGGCTGGTAGTCAAATTTGAACCTACATTATTTCCATCTATCAACTGCATTTCCAAAAATCTGTTGTAAGGGGTACCATCAACAACATAAGTCCCAGTGTTACTGTTTTGGGTGAAATTTCCAGAAGTAGCCCAACCTAATGCAGTCGCGGGGGAAACATCTAAAACTGGAGCAGTAGCTTCTGGATCATTATAATAGAATCCAAAATTAAATCCAGCGAGGTTTGCAGTCCCTGTCGTGGTATGTGCATAATAATTTACCCTGGTGCCACCATTTGAAATGTCATAGGAAAATCTGACATTTTGTATTTGTCCAAATAAGAATACCCCTGACAAAGAAATTATTAGTGTAATAAATATTTTCATTTTAGAATTTTTAAACTGTTTAAAGATCTGCTGTTTTTGAAACGGTGGTGGCACTCTTCACAAGACCAAAATCAAGCGCGTTTTTGTTTTTATCAAAATTGACATCAAATATAGAATATACATTTGTTGCAGTTGAAGTTGTATTGGTTTTAGTTAAGCCAAAGTCAAGAGCGTTTAAAGAATGGTCAACATTGGCAGTAATGGCTGCTGTGTCGCTGATTTTAATACTATTTACATTGCCGTCCCATAAAGCATTTTTTGAATTTACAGTCTTCATAGGGCTATTGCCTGTCATATTATTATAAAAAGCAGCAGTACCTGTTGTAAAATCAACCACACTTGGAGATACTTGATCTAATGGAATGGTGGATACTGTCCTTATTGGTAAGTGATTCCTATGCACCACCTTAACAATAGAGTTATTATCTGCGTCTTTTATCCTTGGAAGGGTGGTATACGTTGGAGATACTATTTCACCTGTGCTCAACAAAAGTGCACTTACTTTTGAAATAGCATTGCTTGTTGCAAAATTTGTTGTTCCAGTAGGAAATACCTCCAATTTTACCCAATCAACAATTTTTGGATGTTGAGGGAAAAAAGCTGAATCCACCACAGCTGCACCTGCATCCGTATAAGGGCTGCTAATTGCAAATTTTCCAAGGATATTTATCCCTGTCAATAAGTTGAGGTTTGTCCTCATTGTATCAGCTGTTAAATTATACGGACCTGCAAGGAAAACCTTAAGGTTGGCTTTTCCAAAGAAATTAGTACCTGTAAAGTCAGCAGATAAATCATCAGTAGTTCCTGTTACTGTTGATGTTCCATTTGTGGTAGCACCAACATATGACCATTCAGCGGCATCATAAACTGCACCTTTTATTAAAGCTTGGTTACCCGCTTCATCTCCTGCAGCATAGGTTCCCAAAAGTGTGTTGGAATATCCGGTAAATCCGGTTGCATCAATTTCCCAATATCTATTTAAAAAAGATTCAGCATCGGCAGGTTTGCTTGGGTGAACTACATTATTCACTTTTGCTTTCAGGTTTCCTGAAACGGTCGTTCCTGAGAATGAGCTGGCCAATGGAGAATATTTGGTTGCATCTCCTACAGGAAATGTAAACGGCTCATTGGTGTAGGTAGCATCTGCCAGATTTTTCTGAACAACACCTGTTCCTGCAGTTACCACATACTTATCGGTACCATAGCCAGTTGCAGTAGCCGTTGAACTCATTACCAAATTATTGTTGCCCAGCACAAGTTTAGTGCTGCCTGCTGATGCAAAATTCAAATTGCCTGTTACAGTGGCAGCATCGGTGAGTGTAACGGTGGAACCTACTTTAGAAATTTCCAGGTTGGAAATGGAAGCTCCATTGGATTTAAAATTGCTATTGGCATTACCACTGAATTTTACTTTGGAACCAGACTGGGTTGTCATGGTAGCATTATTGGTCAAATGGCCCTGTACTTCCAAAACGCCGGTGCCTTCAACGGCTATGGTACCAGCTCCATTGTTGGTAACATCTGATTCTACAAACAATGTAGCACCATTTTTAATGGTAATGGTAGCGCCGTCGTTGACCAGTTGGGCGAATGACAACGATGCCATCATTGTCAACATTACTGCTAAGGTGATTTTCCTCATTTAAATATGATTTTTGTCTATTTCAACGTAAATATAATTGCTTTTCCCTACAGGAACCAAAAAAAATTAGTAAAATGCTGAAATTGATGAGTAAACGGTAGATAATACCCATTGAGCTGTTGGGTAACTTAGGACAATATTCTTCATAATCAACATCTTAGGATTATATTTTGGTTATTATTAATATGTATTTTATCGTCATTACAGAGGTAAAAATAATAAGTCAAAACCTTTAGTTTTGTGACTTAATATGTTGACAATTTAATGATCACTTCCCCTATTATTCGGCCCATTTCTATGGAAGATAACCCAATACTGGCAGAAATTATCAGAACGGCTTTGTCAGAATTCGGGGCCAATAAACCGGGAACCGTCTATTTTGACCCCACTACAGACGCCCTTTTTGAATTGTTTCAAACTCCCGGAAGTAGCTACTTCGTGGCTGAAGTAGATGGCCGTGTGGTGGGTGGTGCGGGAATTTTTCCTACTGACCAGCTACCCCATGGGGTGGCAGAATTGGTAAAAATGTACCTGCGCAAGGAATTCAGGGGACTGGGATACGGCAAATTACTGGTGCAGCATGCCGAACACTTTGCCAAAAACATGGGATACACCGGGGTTTACCTGGAAAGTATGCCTGAGCTTAGTACAGCTCTTTCGATGTACGAAAAAATGGGCTATACATACCTCAAGGCTCCAATGGGTAATTCCGGACATACGGGCTGTGAACTTTGGATGTTTAAAGCGTTAGATTAAGCCTGACTCTTGCCTTATATTATAAAGTTCCATAATTCTGAAGCTCATCCGGACGCTTTAACTTCAAATAATGTTTTATTATGCACTTATAAAAGTCGCTTCCCAATCAAGCGGAAGCGAAAATTTAGAATTTCAAATTGTAATATGCCAGCAAATCAAGGGTGGTCACATCTTCAAAGCCAATTTGTCTCAATTGGGTAACAAGCTGTCCCCTGTGATAGGCCGAATGATTAAAAACATGTGCCAGAATTTTATACGTCTCCTGTTCATATTCCTCACCATTGAGTCTTTTATATTTCAAAGGGGCGCTTAAGTCTGATTCCTCCAGGTTTTCCGTAAACATTAATAGCCCTGCAGATGCTTTTTCCCACAGGTGAATAGCATCCGATTTTGACCCTGCAAAAGTAGTCGGTAGCCAGGATGGATGGGGGTTATGGTGCAGTCGATCCAACCATATTTTTTCTGCTCCGATGATGTGAAGAGAGGTCTGACCAACGCTGTTAAAACTGGAAACCACAGGAGCATTCCACTGTTCTTCAGAAATGAGTTTCAACCAGGAAATTACGGTGTGATTGGCCCATTGATTATAGGTTGCGAGTTCAATGAAATATTTTTTTTGCAAAACTTTGGATTTAAAGTGACAATGACAACTGCTAAGCCAAAATTAATCAAAGTATTGAATTGAATAGTGCTTGAGCGTGGAAATAAAAAATGACAGTCATTGCCAAAATGATGTTCATAAAGGAAGCTTAAGCCAAAATAAAGGGAGGAATCGTCAAAATACTATTTATCCCTCTCACCGCACGATTAACTCAGATCTTTCAGGACCTGTCGAAATCATTGAAATGTTGGTTTTGAGCTGATTTTCTAAATACGTCAGATATGTCCTTGCATTTTCCGGCAGTTTGTGAAAATCGTTAATACCGGCAAGGTCCTGATTCCAGCCTTTATGCGCAGAATACTCAACCTTCATATCGGTTGAACACAAATCAAAGGGCAATTCTGTAGTGCTGTTTCCGTCGTATTGATATTGTTCACCCACCAGGATTTCATCAAAGTCATTGAGTACATCGAGCTTTGTGATGATCACCTGGGTGACGCCATTGATCATGATGGTATACAACAATTGTGGGATATCGATCCAGCCACAGCGACGGGGTCTTCCCGTTGTAGCGCCGAATTCGTGTCCGATTTGGCGCATTCTTTCTCCTGTTTCATTTTCCTGTTCAGTAGGAAAGGGTCCTGAGCCTACTCTGGTGCAATATGCTTTGGCGATGCCCATAACCTCATTAATTTTAGAGGGTGGAATACCCAATCCTGAGCAAACGCCTGCTGTAATGGTATTGGAAGAAGTGACAAAGGGATAAGTACCGTAATCAATGTCCAGCATAGAGCCCTGCGCGCCTTCGGCCAATACTTTTTTGCGGTCGGCAAGTGCATTGTTGATAAAATATTCTCCGTTTACCGTTTTAAGTGACTTGAGCACTTCAAGGCTGGAAAACCACTTTTCCTCTTCTGCTTCTAAGTCAAACGCAACCTCGGGAAACTGACGCAACAAGCCCTTGTGTTTTTCTACCAGGGCATTGTATTTATTCTGAAAGTCAGGTGCGAAAATATCACCCACACGCAGTCCGTTTCTGCCGGTTTTATCCATATAGGTGGGACCAATTCCCTTTAATGTAGAGCCAATTTTTTCTTTTCCTTTGCTGGCTTCTGAAGCAGCATCGAGCCAACGATGGCTTGGGAGTATGAGGTGCGCTTTTCGGGAAATGAGTAATCTGTCTCTGTAAGAAATCCCTTCTCTGTCCAACGCCAGGAGCTCTTTTTCAAAAGTAATGGGATCGATTACCACCCCGGCGCCAATAAGGTTGAGGATTTTGGGTCTGAAAACACCTGAGGGGATGGTATGCAGCACATATTTGTTTTCGTTGATCCGAATGGTATGACCCGCATTGGGGCCGCCCTGAAATCTGGCTACAATGTCGTATTGGTCTGCTATATAGTCAACTACCTTTCCTTTTCCTTCGTCACCCCATTGCAGGCCTAATAAAACATCTATGTACATTGTTTTGAGGTTGGTTGTTAAGCGCGCAAAGATAGTTAATTTTTTATTGTTTGGCCGGGTAACGGAGCATCGGGCAACGGAGCATCCGGGAACCGCTGTCCGCTTATCTACCTGGCTAACACCAGTTAGACAGGCGGCTCACCACTGTCCGGGAACTGCTGTCCGGGAACCGAGCATCCGGCAACCGAGCATTCGGCAACCGAGCATCCGGGGCTTACAACACTGCGCTGGTATGGGGGTATGCGAATAGGGTGTATAAATAAATGGTGGAAAGGGCAATGCCCATAAAAAAAGGGACCCAAATTGAGTCCCTTTTTTTTATCTATAAAAATCTAATTTACTTCTGCACCACTATATTTTTGGTGATTTCCTGTGTACCTGCTTTGATGCGGGCCAGGTAGCTGCCATTGTTGAATTGTGAGGCATTGAGCAACAATTCATTTTTACCACTCAGTTTGCCATAATTTTTGGATGCTACCAATTTGCCGCAGATGTCGAAGATATCAACGCTTACCTCAGCCGGATTGTCGAGGGTAAGATCGATGATAGACTCGTAAGCTACAGGGTTGGGATAGATAACTACATCTCCATTGAGGGCAATGTCATTGGCTCCCAAAACAAAACCTTCTGTAAGGGCCTCTTCCAGGGTAGCTTTGGCTCCATTGTCGATAAGACCTGAAGGTGCAAACAAGATGGGTACGATGTGGATATTGTCAAGGTTGATACCTGCCGGGATGGTTACTTCAAAATTCATGTAAACTACATCATCCTTTTTATAAGAAGTTTTAGGTAGGGCAGTGCCTTTGAATCCGCCGGTAAGAACCCTTGCTACGTGGTTGTACACCATTTGAGACGCCGGAACGGTAGAAGGCAAATTTTCATATCCACCCATAGGTCCGTTGGCTCCACCTGCATAATAATTTGCCTGAGCATAACCGGAAGCTGTGCCTGTGACGCTATCCTCAACAATTACAACTGCCATTTTGTAAGAACCTGAAGCATTGGCTTTGAAAGTGATTTTGGGAGAAATAAGCATTTTTCTGGAGGTTTCATCATAAGAAGCGCCTACCTTAATACTTGATTTAGGTGCCTCTGCAATCCTTGAAAAGAAATTGCTTTCGATGGCCAAAGGATCGATGATGGCAGTTCTTCCAACGGTTGCACTAGGGAAGCCTGAAAAGCCGGAAAGGCCTCTGATACCTGTGTCGTACTCTGCTACCACCATTGGGTCGTTGTTGTGTACGGCAATACCTATAAAGTAATCAGGATATTTTTTGCTCAACTTATCCAAAGACACAGCGCCTCTTGGGCACCAGCCACACCACGTGCCGGTAGCTTCTTCTGCGATGACCACTTTGTCTTCTGCCGGAGTTACGCCTACTACAGCAGATGATGATGCGTTGTTGGCAATATCTTCATCACTTACTCCTATCAGTTTTGCATTCACCTGAATTGGATTTGAACCATTTAAAACTGTAAGTTCTTCATCAAACTGTATTGTTTTGGTTTCCAGGCTTGCCAAATTAAAACTTGTTATTGTTTTCTTTCCGGAAACAGCTCCGTAGGTAAATTCGATTTCCATGTCGTTTGCCGTGTTGGCTCCTAAGTTGGTCAGCTTAATACCCAGAGGGGCTTTTGAGCCTGTGAGATCTTTGGGAGCAACGGAAACACCACTGATACCAATGTCGTTGGGTTTAGGAACGAAAGCATCATGGGAATAGTAAAAATCATCAACATAAAAAGAAGCATTGGCATTGGAAGGATAAATGTCGATGGAGGCCACTTTATTGCTGGCCAGGGTGAACGTACCGATAGATTCCCCATTTACGGATGCTGACCAGAGGTTAGCAGAAATATTACCGGATATTTCAAAATTGAACCACTCTCCTTGCGTAAATTTACCTCCGCCCAGGTTGGCTCCTCCTCCTGTCAAAGCCACAGAACCATCTGCATTGAAATTGACGTCAATCGCCCAGGTAGTACCAATGGTCTTTTCTGCCTGCAAGTTGAAATAAGCTGTATTTCCTGCATCGATAAATAATTTCATGCCCAATTTGAATACACCGTCTGTGTAGGCATCGGTAAAAGGCAAAACAACGTCCTGAGGTCCACCTCCTGAGGCAGTGGATGAAAAGTAAATACTTTTAGTGCCGCTGGCAGCTTTGGCTGAAGTAATCTTGGTATCTTCGGCAGTACCGTCTTTGACACTCCAGGTCGTCCACTTATCTGATTGAGGACCAAGGTATTCCCCATCGGTATAGCTTTCAAAGTCATCAAAAAAAGAAACTTGTGCGGTGGCAAAGTTTAAGGTTAGAAGAAATAACAAAAGGAAGTAAACTTGCTTCATGTTTTATTAGTTTTTAGTGTGTTAGCAAAACAATATCCCGTCCGACGGTAGTATGTCGGAAAATTTTCATAAAAATAAAGTAATATTCCCAATAAAAAGAGTTGGTGGGCGACAAAACCCGCATCTATTTTAGATTTGATTCCGATTCAGGCAATTCAAATCCTCAAAAGCCAATTTCAGACGGCTTACAAAAGTCTTTTCTCCTTCTCTTAACCAAACCCTTGGGTCGTATTGCTTCTTGTTGGGTTTATCGTCACCTTCCGGATTGCCGATTTGCCCTTGCAAATAGCCCTTTTTGGCTTCGTAATAATTCTTAATTCCTTCCCAAAATGCCCACTGCATATCGGTATCGATGTTCATTTTGATGGCACCATATGAAATGGCCTCTCTGATCTCATCTCTGGTTGATCCGGAACCTCCGTGGAAAACAAAATTGACCGGATTGGGTCCTGTATTGAACTTCTTCTGAACGTAGTCCTGCGAATTTTTAAGGATTACCGGTGTCAGTTTGACGTTTCCAGGCTTATATACCCCGTGAACATTGCCAAATGCTGCAGCAATGGTAAATCGGTTGTTGATGCGTGAAAGTTCCTCATAAGCAAAAGAAACTTCTTCTGGCTGGGTGTACAATTTGGTACTGTCTACCCCTGAATTGTCTACGCCGTCTTCTTCTCCGCCGGTAACACCCAACTCCATTTCGAGGGTGATGCCGATTTCTGCCATTCTGGCCAGGTATTCTTTGCAAAGTTCCACATTTTCTTTGATGGGTTCTTCGCTAAAATCCAGCATGTGCGAGCTGAACAGGGCGTGACCATTTTTCTCAAAATGTCTTTCGTTGGCATCCAGCATGCCATCCATCCACGGAAGTAAGTTCTTTGCGCAATGGTCGGTATGCAGCACAACGGTAACCCCATAGGCTTCTGCCAGCTGGTGGATGTGTAGTGCCCCTGAAACCGCTCCCAAAACAGCAGCCTTTTGATCTGCATTATCCAGCCCTTTGCCTGCATAAAAAGCAGCACCTCCATTGCTAAATTGGATGATAATAGGCGAGTTTACTGCCTTGGCGGTTTCGAGACAAGCATTGACACTGTTGGTGCCAATCACATTTACGGCCGGTATTGCATATTGGTTTTTATTGGCATCGTGCAGTAATTCTGTTACTTCGTCACCGAATAAAACGCCTGTTCTGAATTTGGTTTTCATGATGTTTTTATTGTTGTTTATATGATTCCATGTTCTGTGAGATAGCGCTCTGCATCCAGGGCTGCCATACATCCCGAACCCGCAGCCGTAACGGCTTGTCGGTATATGTGGTCCTGGGCATCTCCGCTGACAAAAACGCCGGGTACATTGGTCAGGGATCTTCCGGGCACAGATATGAGGTAGCCATTTTCATCCATGTCTAACCATCCTTTGAAAATATCGGTGTTGGGCTTATGACCTATGGCTACAAAAAAGCCCGTTACATTTAAGATGGTTTCTTCTCCTGTTGCATTGTTTTTTACTCTGGCTCCGGTAACGGTATCCTCTCCGAGGATTTCGAGGGTTTCTGTGTTGTAGTGGACTTCGAGGTTAGGCGTGTTTTTAACCCGGTCCTGCATGATTTTGGAAGCCCTCATTTCATCTCTTCTTACCAGCATGTGGACCTTGCTGCACAATTTGGATAAATAGGTGGCTTCTTCGGCTGCTGTATCTCCTGCCCCTACGATGGCTACTTCTTGTTTTCTGAAAAAGAAACCGTCGCACACAGCACAGGCTGAAACCCCTTTGTTCATTAATTTTTGTTCAGATGGCAGTCCCAACCATTTGGCGCTGGCACCGGTAGCAATAATTACCGAATTGGCATGGATTTCATGACCGGTTTCTGACCATATCTTGTGAACCGGTCCGGTGAAATCAACTTTATCTATCATTTCAAAACGGATATCGGTACCAAATCGGAGGGCTTGCTTTTTGAAATCCTCCATCATTTCAGGTCCTTGCACACCATCCGGGTAGCCCGGATAATTTTCAACTTCGGTTGTTATGGTCAATTGCCCGCCGGGTTCTTTACCCGTATACATCACTGGGCTGAGGTTGGCCCTGGAAGCATAGATGGCAGCTGTATAACCAGCGGGTCCGGAACCTATGATCAGGCAATTTACTTTTTCAATATTATTTGACATGTTTTTGTTTTATGGAAGGCAAATATAACTATATGGCCTATAGAATGGAAACAAAACGAGTGACAATTAGGTTGTTGTGTAACTAGGGTAACAGAGCCAGCCAGGCCATGAGTCCTACCGCGGTTTCCAGGGCGGCTTCATTGACTTCAAAATACGGCGAATGAACCCCGTGCGCTTGCCTGCCATCTTCATAGGCTACACCCAGCCTGTAAAAACAGGCAGGCACAACCTGCGCAAAATAAGCAAAATCTTCAGATGTCATCCTTTTGGGGATGTCGTGAACTTTTTCCGGTCCCAAAAAGTCAATCATGGCCGCTTTAACCTTTGCGGTCAGCTCTTCATCGTTGTTGAGGCAGGGGTATCCTATTTTAATATCCACCTCTGCATCGGCCTGGTGTGCTTTTGCTATACCTGTCACCGTCTCTTCTATCCACTTGTGGGCCTGGTATCTCCAGCTTTCATCCATGGTTCTGAATGTACCTTCAATGGAAACCTTTTCGGGAATGATATTGGTGGCCCCACCCAAACTTTGGATTTTACCCAGGGTGAGAACCGAAGGATGAAAGGGGTTTGCTTTTCTGGAAATTATCTGCTGCAAAGCGATAATCACTTCTGCCGCCACAACGATGGGATCGATACATTGATGCGGCATGGCGCCGTGACCTCCTTTGCCCGTAATGGTAATGTACAATTCATCTGAAGATGCCATGTATTTGCCGGGGCAAATGCCCACATGGCCGGCTGGAAGTTCCGGAAATACATGCTGGGCTATAATTGAAGAGGGCAAGGTTTCGCCCAATGCTTTTTCAGCCAGCATCAGAGAAGCTCCTCCCGGCAATTTTTCTTCTCCGGGCTGAAAGATAAATTGTAAATCACCTACTATTTCTTCTTTGTGCCTGTTGGCAATAATACAAGCGCCCAGCAAAGCGGCGGCATGCACATCGTGACCACAGGCGTGCATTTTACCCGCATTCTCAGATTTGTATGTGAGATTATTACTTTCTTCTATCGGCAGTGCATCCAATTCGGCTCTAAAGCTCTTTACAGGTCCCGGCTGTGACCCATGTATGGTAGCCACAATGCCGGTGTTAACCCAATTGTCGGTAAATGGAATGCCGTTTTCGGTGAGCAGTGATTTGATATAAGCACTGGTTTGGTGCTCTTCGAAACTGAGTTCCGGAAAGCGGTGTATGTGCCTGCGTACTCCTATGATATAAGGCAACAAATCAGAAGCCAGCTGTTTTATCTTTTCTTTATCTGGTCTCATTTTGAGAATATTTCTTTGTACAAAAGATGTAGGTCCATCATGGGAGAATAATTTTTGGCGTAAAAAATATTGGCTTCCTGGATGGTCGAAATTACCGGGAAAAAATGAGTGTTCAAAATCAAATGCCGGGTGGTAAACCTACCCTGTTTGATGGCAGGTAAGAATGGATCCTGATCATCAGCCTCACTTTGTGATGAATACCCAATCCAGGTTAATTTTCCAACAAAAACCTGCCATGCAGTGAGCAGAAGGCTGCCACCAAAAAATAACCACGTAAAGGGGAATAGCACGAGTATTAAAATAGCTATTCCCAAATCCAGGCCTCTCTTGAGTCGGATGTAAAGTCCCTGGCTCAATCTGAAAGAAGATTCAGCATGGTAAAATTTCCCCTGGCCAGAACTTGTATCGCTGCCCACCACAGCGGCAGAAGTTCCCCCTGTGATCAGGTATCTCACTTCTTTGTCGGGATGGATCATGAGGTCCAATATCCGTTGCATAGGAATATCATCTGCAGAGAAGACGATGTTGTCGGTTTTATACAAATCAACGATTTCTCTTAAGTTTTGAAGTGAACCCAGGTACAAAGAACTGTCGTATTGAACATCTGACGAAGGGTATAGGAAGCCTTCCACTTTGGCTTCCGGTTCCCTGCTTTTAATAGCAGCTGCAATGTCAGTAGCGACTGCATGGCGCGCCACTATGAGGTAATGCTGACGATTGGATTTTCCGGTTAAAAGGCGATTAAATTTACCGGCTAAATTTTGACTCAATCGCGTTAAAATCAAGGCAAAAACGGCTCCGGCCAAAATCAAAAATCTGCTACTTCTCCAATCCGACGGCAGCATGGAGTACACCATCAGGATGACGGCTGTACCTAATAAAATGCCGGCCCATTGTCGTCTGGGCTTCCAGTGATGATCATAGTGGCCAAAGAACCACATAAAAAACACCCAAAGCAAAGAAGTGCCCACTGTATGGACGATGGAAGCCAAATTGGAGTAATAATCGGGATTATTAAAGTAGTACACAGCCCAGACTTGTTTGAGGCCCGACTGTACTCCAATAAGCAAAAACAGGTCTACAATTTTGCGAAAGTGATCAGCAACATTGTGCTTGAGATAACTCACCAAAGCAGTAACCAGAATAGCCACTCTGATGAATAGTTTGAAAGCTGCGCTCCTCCAACCCTTGTAGTGTTTGCCCACAAAAATGGACATGGATTGATAAAAATGAAGGATGTAGTTGAAGCTCGCTTTTTTGGAACTTTCACCCTTGAAATGAATGATTCGGGTATTGGGGAAATACATCACTTTCCAACCGGCATTTTTTATTCTGATGGACAAATCAATGTCTTCACCATACATAAAAAAATCTTCGTCAAATCCTTTGGTTGCAGACAATGCCTCTGCTTTAAAGAACATAAATGCGCCACACAATACATCTACTTCCTGGATGTCATCAGCACTGAGATGTCCCATATAATAGCCTGCCCAAATACGGGAATTGGGAAACAAGGCTGACAGTCCGCTGAATTTGCAAAATGCATTCCACAAACCCGGCGTTCCTCTTTTACTTTCCGGAAGGTAAGTACCCGAGCCGTCTATCATTTTTACACCCAAAACCCCGCAATCGGCATGATTTTCCATAAACAGAAAACACTGTTGCAAAGTATCTTCCTGCAAAATGGTATCCGGATTGAGGGCTAAAATATATTGGCCTCTGGCAATGGCAAATCCCTGGTTATTGGCTTTGCCGAAGCCCAGATTTTCTTTGTTCTCAATGAGTGTGACCCAGGGGTATTTTTGTTTGATGGCCTGGACACTGCCATCAATGCTGTGGTTATCTACCACAATGGTTTCGATTTGCAGTCCGGTGGTGATGGATTTTTCGATAGAATCCAGACAGTTGGACAGAAAATGCCTTACGTTGTAATTGACGATGACAATAGAAACGGAGGGCATGATCAGTTACCCATCTTATAGGGTATTCTTGCACTGATGGATCTGCTCAGTGTCAACTCATCTGCATATTCCAATTCCCCTCCAAAAGAAACGCCTCTGGCAATGGTGGTTATCCTTAGGTTTCTCGTGCCTAATTTTTTGGAAATGTAGAAGGATGTGGTTTCACCTTCAATGGTAGGGCTGATGGCCATGATGAGTTCTTCAATCCCTTCGCTGTCGATTCGCTCGATGAGGGTCTCAATGTTTAGGTCAGCAGGTCCTATGCCATCTATGGGTGAAATGAGTCCACCCAAAATGTGATACCTGCCATGAAAGCAGGCGGTATCTTCTATCGCCATGAGGTCCCTGATATTTTCTACTACGCAGAGCATGCCATTGCTGCGCGAAGGAGTCTGGCAGATAGAACATTCATCGGTATCTGACAGTGCGTGACAGTGTTTACAGAAATGTATTTCCTCCTTGAGACTTGATAAAACACTGCCTAAGATGGAAGCTTTATCGCTTTTATCCTGCACGAGGTGTAAGGCCAGGCGCAAAGCTGTTTTTTTGCCTATGCCGGGCAAGGCAGAAATGGCAGCTACGAGTTTTTCCAGTGTCTGTGAAGGATACCTCATGGGTGGATTTACACCAGCATTTTAACCGGATTTTCCAGGATCGATTTGAGGGTCTGCAGGAATTGAGCACCTGTGGCACCGTCCACTACTCTGTGGTCGCAACTTAAGGTAACTTTCATGGTATGGCCTACAACGATGGCACCATTTTTTACAACCGGTTTTTCGATGATGGAACCAACAGCCAGGATGCAAGCGTCCGGCGGATTGATGATGGCTGTAAATTCTTCTATATCAAACATGCCCAGATTGGAAATGGTGAAGGTGTTGCCCGTCATTTCCTGCGGTTGCAATTTTTTGTCTTTGGCCTTTTTCGCCAACTCCTTTACTTCGGCATTAATCTGACTCAGACTTTTCATATCTGCATTGTTGACAACCGGCACCAATAAGCCATCCGGTACAGCCACTGCCACGCCAATATTGACTACATTATGGATGGCAATTTTATCACCCAACCAGGATGCATTGATCATGGGGTGCTTTTTCAATGCAGCCGCACAAGCTTTTACAACAAAGTCATTGAAAGATATTTTCACATCGCCATCTGCATTTATAGCGGTACGAGCTGCCATTGCCACTTCCATATCAATTTCCATGGTCAGGTAAAAATGGGGTGCCGTAAACTTACTTTCTCCCAACCTCTTGGCTATTACCTTACGCATTTGAGTAACCGGAATTTCACCGGAAGGAAGCACCACGGGAGCCTGTGTAACAGTTGCCGGAGTTGGATTTTCAACAAAAGATTCAATATCTTTTTTGATGATCCGACCGTGATCGCCACTACCTTTAACCTGGTTGATATCAACACCCGCTTTTTCTGCCATAGCTCTTGCCAATGGAGATGCTTTTACCCTGGCTTCAGCGGAACTTTCCATCGCTGGGGCGGCAGCCGGCATTTCCGGTTTAACGGGTGCGGGTGCCGTGGAGGTCTCCGTTGGAGTAGCGGCCTGAGCAGGTGCCGCGGCAGGTGTGGGAGCAGCAGCATTGTTGAGCAAAGACTGGAAATCTTCTCCTTGCTTGCCGATGATGGCAATGATACCATCTACCGGTACCGGACCGGACTCTACGCCCACATAAAGCAGGATACCATTGAAATAACTTTCCAGTTCCATGGTTGCTTTATCGGTTTCGACTTCTGCTAAAATATCACCGGATTTTACTGTGTCACCTACTTTTTTGAGCCAAGCGACGATGTTTCCTTCTTCCATGGTATCGCTCAGTCGGGGCATCCTAATTATCTCCGCCATATAAGTATTGTATTTCTGTTGAATTGGATAAAGTGCAAAATTAGGGTATTTCGGCAAGAAAACCTCAACGAAAATTTGTTTGAGAGTAAACAAAAAGTTGGGGTCTGGGGTTCATCTGATCGAGGTGCCAAAAGGGTAAAAAAAAAAGGGAAGTCTTGTGAGACTTCCCTTTTTTTATTGTCCATTAATCAATTGCTGATTAATAACCTGAGTTCTTATTGCCTTTGAAGATAGAGCCTGAATTGTTTGAATTGTTGCCGCTGTTACCGCCTTTGCCTTCTGGTTTTGCCATTTCAGCATCGGTTGGTTCGCACAATCTGAATTCAACTCTTCTGTTCATATAATGTTCTGTTTCGGATCTTGATTTTCCAACCATAGGAGCATCTTCACCGCCATACATCAATTTCAATCTTGAACGATCGATGCCGTAATTGGTTACCAGGTAATCAATTGCTGCCTGCGCTCTGTTGTAAGAAAGCATGTTGTTGTATGTATTTGAGCTTCTTACATCTGTATGTCCAACTACTGAAACACAAGCTGAAGGGCACTGTTTCAATACGGTTGCAACATGGTGCAAGTGACCGTAAAATTCAGGTTTGATTCTGGATTTGTCAAGATCGAAGTGGATCATAGGTAAGAACCATTTGCCACAGTCATTTTTAAATCCTGCTGTTCTTGAATCTATCATACGGAAAACATCTGCTTCAGTAAGGCAGCTTTCGCATTTCTTAACATTGGCAACACCGTCTTTTCCGATTTCGTAGCCGATAGGAGAATAAGGCTCTTTGTCTTTGTAGTCTGCTACACCGTCGCCATCTGAATCCAGCGCAACACCTCTTGTATCAACAGGTGCACCAGATGGAGTGTCTACTTCCTGATCCAACATGTCGATGATACCATCGCTGTCACTGTCTGTAAGATCCAGTACCGGTCTTGCTTTCAATTCAGCAATATCGTTCATAGTTGCATCCAATGGATTTACCCAGTACAAAGGCTCAGTAACTTTGTCGAGGTTGCCCAGGTTGATTGCCAAACGAAGGTTTGTATAGTGCTCGAGGTCTACGTCTGCAGAAAGGTCATCTTCGCTGCGGAAACGGATGCCATCAAGGTAGTCATTGTCTGTTGCCATTACCTGGTGTTCGATACCCAGGTTGATTCTCTTACTCAACTTCCTGGAAACACCTACAGAGGTTGTAAACATCACGTGGATATTGGTTTCATCACCCAAACGGAAGATACCTGCTTTTTTAGGGCCTTCAGTTTCGTAAGTACCATCGTAAAAGTTTCTCAATGCATCCTTAATTTCATTTCTACCTTTTCTTGTGTCAAATTTTTCAGGAGTCCATCCTGTGACTGTCAACAAATTTTGGTAAGGCTGATTGTTTGCATCCAGAAGATCCAACTTTGTTTTGTGGCTTGATAAACCTACACCCATTGTCCAATACCAGTTCCACTTATTGTTTTTCTGGTGGAAGAGGATGTTACCAATGTTAAGTACCCCTTGCAAAACACCATAAACCTGTGTGGTTTTGTGTGAAGGGAACCAGCCATCGGCATTGTTGGCATAGGGAAGATATTCTTTTTCAATAAGACCACCACCGACAGGTTCACCCACTGTAGCGTGTGTCCAGTGCTGAGGCTCAAGACCTGTGGCAGATCCATAGAACAAATCTGCTCTGATTGAAAACGAGTAATGGATAGCTTTCCTTAAGTGAAGTCCAAGACCATAGCCTCCAGGGATTGTCCTGTCCACGTCACCATCGATGAAAAAGTGACCAGCATGCACACCCAATTCCCAGGCATTTTTTGGCTTGGCAGTGTAATTGGACTGGCCCATGCGGAAACTTGCATCCGTTTGGTCCTTTTTCATATCATCCTGCGCGAACAGGGATCCGCCCAGAAATAATAATGCGTAAACGTATATTTTTCGTGTCATAGGAAAATTGTTTATATTCTTTCTTTGAACTACAAATGTAGTTTTAATTCATTAAAATGCAAGTATCTTTAGCCAAGTTTTTGTAAACTTTTGAACAAAGATCGTTGAGAAATTCTGGTTGTTCCCTGGTTTTCCCTGAATAAATCATCTAAAAACGTGCCAATTGTCTGGGAGGCATCCTGAAAAATGCCATTATCGGTAAGATCGGAGCCCTCCTGCATCAGGTAAGCAAATACTCTGGCCATGCCACAATTGGCCACAAAATCCGGAATCAACGCAATATTTTCATCAAGCCAATGCGCGGTTTCGCCAAAGAAAATTCCGTCATCTGAGAAAGGAACATTGGCACCACAAGCAATTACTTCACATCCAGCCGAAACAAGGGCCTCTGCCTGTTGGCGACTGACGATTTTAGAGGCCGCTCCGGGTACGAAAATGTCACATTCCGTCATCCAGATTTTCTTGTTTACTTCTTCAAATGAGATAATGTCGCCGGTAAGTCGATTGTCCTTTTTTTGAGAGAAAAGTGTCTCAACCTGTGCTTCTGTGAGGCCATTGGGTTCGATGATTCCACCGGCGCGATCTATGATGCCTACAATTTTGGCTCCGGCACGAGATAAATAGAGGCCTGCAGCCGATGCCACGTTCCCCCATCCCTGAATAATAACCTTTTTGCCGGCTACATCCGTATTCTTGAAAATCCGGTAATAATGGATGATGGATTCGGCCACGCCATAACCTGTTATCAGGTCTGCCACTGCATATCGATGACTCGATTTAGGGCTGTATCTTGGGTCTTCTACTGCCTTGCTGCAGCCATACCTGAGTTGCCCCAGGACGTTGATTGCCTGTCCTTTTCCTGCCAACAAATGGCCATTGACAATGCCTTCCTGCGGATGCCATAGTCCCAAATCCTCGGTAATAGGCACAACATCTTTGATTTCATCTACGTTGAGGTCTCCTCCCGTGCCATAATAGGTTTTGAGCAAAGGAAAAACTGCCGCATACCATCTTTTGAGCACCTCCGTACGCCTGGGATCCTGCGGGTCGAAATCAATACCCGATTTGGCACCACCTATGGGAGGGCCACAAACAGAAAATTTGATTTCCATAACCTTAGCCAGGGAGACAACTTCATCTTTCGTAAGACCTTTTCTCATGCGGGTACCACCACCTGCAGCTCCACC
>CALJKQ010000190.1 GCA_937973565.1 uncultured Saprospiraceae bacterium
CTGGAGTTCAGACGTGTGCTCTTCCGATCTCATCAAATACCGCATTGAACCAAACAGAACCACTCTTGTCTGCATAATCCAATACTTGTGCAAGGGCACCATTGGTTTGACCTTTATCTTTCTGAACACCCGGCTCATCCACCTGTCCCATGGTTACACTGAAGCCTCTCTTATACATGATTTGCTCATTGAGCTGTCTCAAAGATGTCTCAGAGGCAAGTACCTCACCTGTATTTACGTCGCTGATGGTATATACGGCATCTGCTTTTAGCGCACATACTTTTGAATTGGCATCAAAGCTACCTTTGACATCCAGTTTGTACTTACCATCTTTAACTTCAAGTGGGTTGTAGATTTTAACATTTACCGGTCCTGCACCATCCAGGTATGGAATTCTGTTGTCTGTGATGGTACCTTTCGCCATGGCTTCTCTGATTTCTTTTGAAACATCAAGGAAGTTGGCTCCTGAACCTTGCCCTGAAAGTCGGATAATTTTAACACCGTCTCCGTAGTTGGCAAAAAGGTTGTCGTATACGATAGGCCTTGGTGTAAGCGAATATGTTTTTACATTTCTTCTTCCTTCCAGGTACGGAGTTCTTTGACCCAATACGGTTTCAGGGTTGAATGGCAGATAATTGTTGTAAGCATAAGCCACAACCATGAAGTGGTACTGCTTATGGTTAACCAATCTGCGGTCACCTTTTGCAAATTGATCTTCTACAATGCTGAGCGTGGATTGAATTCCTTTGTCTCCTCCCTGTACTTTACGTGTATATGTCCAGATCAGATCCGGTTGATCTACCGTTCCTTTGTTGGGGTTTTGTACAGCGGTCCAGTTGAAAATCTCTGACACTCCGTTTTTAAGGTCTGTCTGAAGTACCAGCCTTGCTTTGGATACGTCGTCCAATTCCTGAGCTGTTACAGATGGATTGGCCAATTGGAATACTTTATAACCTTCGAATTTGTAGAAAACGGTGTCGTTGTCTGTTCTAAGGTCTCTCTCCTGGTAGCCAAGGAATGCATTATTGGAAGCCAATTCGTCGTTTGACAAAGCCAATACGAGTTGTCTGTCGAGTTCAACACCATAAATATCCGGTGCATCCGGACCATCGGTAATATCAAAGCAGTTGTCGAACAAAGCCTGGGCAATGTCATCGGCGTTTTGAATTTTAGCGATATCAGGACATGGGTGATCAACATCCGGTACCCATACAACTCCGATGATCAATTCATTGATCGCTCCCGGTTGCAACAAAAGCGGTCCTGTAGCCTGAAGGGTACGACGGTCACCGAAACCCAGGCCGGCTTCACACATTGACCAACCACCATCCAGGTTGGGGTCATCAGGGAATACATATTTTACTGTATCGGTTGAACCCGGTGTATATCCCGTACCTCCTCTGGTGATGGGCTCTCCTGTTCTCCAAAGACCTCTGATGTTGTTGTAGAAAGGTTGATCCCTGTCTTCAGGGTCACAGGTTGCAGGATCCGGAGAACCGATGGCGCAGTTGTTGTTGTAGATGAAAGAGGTCATTCCCAACTCAACCAGGGTGTCCTGATCTCCGGTACCCGGTGCCGGGTCTACCAAAATTTTTTCTCCATCAGCATCATAAAGCACATTGCCGTCTTTATCTCTCAAAAAGACTTTAGGACCTCTTGGTCCACGGAAATAATCCGTACCCACCATTGGAATCCTGTCTTTATAGGTATTGGTACCACCGGCACAGTTTACACCGTCGGATCCATCCAATGCATCTTCATTATATGTGTAAGCCAAACTTCTGCCTACATCACAACCGATGTAGTCGTCAGAGTAGCAACCCAAATCCGGATCCACCCACATGGCAAAGTAACAGTCGATGATATCTGAATCTGCTTTGTTGATCAACTTATAACGATAAAAAGTCATGTCGTTGATCTCATCGTTGGTAGCATAGGCAAATGACTGCACCTGAACCTCCATCTGGATGGCATCACCGGCTGTCAATCTGTGTACACCACCATTATCGTTGTAAACCCAGAATATCATTTGGTCAGGAACCAGTTCTTTGGCTGCATTCCTCGATTCGGGTTCGCAATTTCTGATTTCTATCGTTGGAAAATCCCCTTTACAAGGGTTGTAAGTACCGTCACCGTCTTCATCCCAAAATGCTCCCAAACGGTCTGCCTCTCCTTCCGGTAGTGCAAAGTCGTATTTGTCATTCCAATATGGATTGCCAATACCCGGCCAGAAAAGAATGTCTTCGGGGATACTGTCACAGCTGTATTCAGTTCCATTGGCTACAGCATTGTCAAAAGCGGTAACGTGTGCTCTGACGTTATCACCCAACACGGTGAAAAATCTGTCCCAGTTTTTACAAATGGGTTCGTCTGTCTGACCTGCATCGTCCAGTGGACCTGGGAACCAGTCGAAGTTGTCTGTCAATGAACGGTAAGTAACACCTGCCAGTTTGATGTTACCGGCTTTGTCGACACCACCTACCCATACACCACCGGCAAAGATGGAAGATACGGCAGGTTGTCCTTCTGCCGGTTTAGGTACTACATACAAACCACGGCTTCCATCCCACCAAACGTCACCCCCTGTTCTTAACCTGGCGCGTACGTTGTTGATGTCCATATCCATTTCAGTAATACCGGGTCGGCATACCGCCCTGTTTTCTGCTGTTGTACCGGCCGGTCGGTTTCCGCTTCTCGGACCGATGTGCGCCATCAATTGCGCTGCACCTGCCAGGACAAATAGTAAGATAAATTGAAAACGAATACTCTTCATTGTATTGGTTTTAGTTTTTTTAATCAATAATTAAATATCACGCCTAGGTAAATCCTCCTTGGGAAAAAGTAATTGCCCGGACTCACCAATCTCCATGAATATGCATCCAGGAACGCATCTACATTCTTACCTGAATTTTGGATGTCTGTGATTCTGTCTTGTCCAAATTCAGACAAAAGGTAGCCGTCATTTTCTGCATCGCCTGTATAACCAAATACGTTTCTTACGTTTCTGGCATCCAGTACGTTTTGTACCCTCAGGTAAATATTTCCTGACAAGCCTCTTCCGCCTTTTCCACCTGTAAAGTTGAAGGTGCGATCCAACCTCAAATCCATAGAGAATGTCCATGGCTTGCGGGATCCGTTGATAGAACCAAGGAAGCCGTTACCACCCAAAACAGTTGGGTTGGAGTTTCTGGTAAATGGCTGTCCTGATACCGCAATCAAGTTGAGGTTCAGACCTGTATTGGCCAGGATGTCGATGCCTCCGATCTTGGGACCATCGTATGCTTTGCCTGACTCATAACGATAATCGATATTGGCTGTAAGTCTGTGTCTTTCGTCGAATGATAGTGGGTTGAGGTTTCTGATGATTCCCCTTGTATTGATACCTCCTGAAGAGTTGGCATCTGAACCGGAACCATCGGCAAACTGCAATGTATAAGTTGCACTGAACTCGAGGTTGTTGGTACGACGCTTGTCAAACTGGAAGCTGAAACCTTTGGTTGTTCCAAAGTCGAGGTTACCATAGGTTTCATACGTGGTGATAGGGGCAGGTACGTTGGTATATACCCTTCTCTGAATCAGGTCCTTGTTTTCTTTGTAGTAGGCACTCATTTTGATGGCCGCAAACTGAGAAACTTTTTGCTGGAAACCTGCCTCGTAACTTACGGTTCTTACCGGACGCAAGTTGGGGTTGTTTTGTACACCTGAGCTACCCGCGTTGTTGAAATAGAAATAATCCAATGCTGTCAGGATAGAGTTTGACGGTGGTCGCTGGTAAAGAACGTCGTAGTGAGCAAAGAAGTTGGCATCATCCGAAATAGGGAATGAAAACGCCATCCTTGGCATCAGGTTCAATTGTGGTTTGTAGTCGTCAAATGAATACTCAGGCTTGAAGTTGGGATCCTGGATATCCAAAACCCTGTTTTCTCGGTCTACATATCTTGGGTAAACCACACCTCCGTTGAAGATTACGTTACCACCTGATACTGCTGTACCATTGGGTTGGTACCACTGGTCGCCTTTGCGGTATCCAATGATTTCCTCTGACTCAGGGCCTTTTACATATACTTTATAGTCATCACCTACAGACTCAGGACGTTGTTTGTCCGGATTTCTGTCGAAGTAAGCATCTGCTGTTTCAATATCATACAAAGCATATGGATCCTTAAACACCTTGGTATTGGCATCGTAATAGTCAGCCCTCAGACCCAAACGGAAGATGATGTCTTTGTAGGAGAACTTGTCCTGAATATAACCTGCTGCATAAATGGGTGAAAAAGGTGCCACAGGGAAGGATCTTCTGCCATCAGCATCTTTGGCCGTAAAGAAGTCTTCAAAGCTGATGTTACCGGTTGTTTTATTACCCAGATAATCATAACCTCTGTAGTCGACAATGTTGAGATCCGCCAATTCCCTGGCAGAGAACAGGTCAAGAGAAAGTTGATCAGGTGACAATGAGTGAACATTAACGAAGTCTTTTTCATTTACGCCCAACTTTTCTCTGATCTTAAAGAAGAATTTATTTTCTGTATCTTTTTCGTAAACAGGATAGAAAATGGAGTCGCCGTTGGCGTTAATTTCTTTGAAAGATGATTTGTCAACCTCGGCCAAAGAAAGTGGGTTGTTGACCAAAAGGTCGGCGTCTCTCCACAATTCGTAAGGCCGAAGCACATAACCTCTGTCTACAGACTGCTCATAAATAACACCAAACTGGATGGTATGTCTACCTTTTTCTGAACTGCCCGGCACAAGGTCGAAACCTGTACTGAAGTTGAAGGTATAAAGGTCGTTTTCTCCTTTGCTGTATACATTGTAAACCTGACCTACGTTGGCAAAAAGGTTACTCCATACAGAAGATCTGTCTGAACGCATGATACCATTGGATAAGTTGCCATACATGGCCAAAACAGGGTTGATGGTGGTATTGGGAACAAAATCACCCGTTACTCTCTGGTAACCCAAATGACCTCTCGTGAAGGTACCATCACCGTTGTCTGTAAAACCAATGACCGGTTCAAAAGTAGCCGGGAAGTTACCCATGTAGCCGTAATTGAAAAAATTCTGCTTGTGCCTGTAATCTTCCTGTGATGAGTTTTCTCTTTCAAAACCGGCAAGGATGGTATAGCTGAGGTTTCTGATCAATGAGTTGGAAGCTTCTTTGTCACCGCCTGCATCATCAGCACCCGCCTGTCTTCCAAGCTTATGTCTGAATCGGAAGTTTAATCTGTATTTGGTATTGTAGGCAAATGGATTGTTATTCCAGTTGAAAAATGCCCAGGAACTACCAGAACCTGTTACGCTGCTGGATCCAGGAGTGAATCTGTCGATATCATTTTCGTAGTTTCCGGAAATGGTCATATCGATGTTGCTTGACAACTTGGCTTCAATCTTACCGGTAATGTTGAGGTTTTTATTTTTTTCATTAGGTCTTGCCTTTAGTGGACCTCCTACATCCGCTGTTCTTAGCCTTTCAGCAGCCGGAAGTTGTGAGGTTCCCAGGTTGTAGAAGGGCTGAGCCTCTAATTGCTGAATAACACTTAATGGAGCTCTGGAAGCACCAACGGCAGATGGTGAATTGTCATCTACATCAAGATACTGTCCTGAAAATCGGAAACCCAAAACGGTTTGCTTCTTACTGTTTTTCAGGATAGGACCTGAGAAGTTACCACTTAAAAGGTTGTAACCAAAGGCATCCAAACCTTCAGAAGTTTCCAATTCTAAACCGCCAGCGAAGTTCTGGCTGGGACCTTTGGAGGTCAATGAAATAACCCCTCCTGAAACGTCACCATATTTGGCTTCAATACCTCCGTTAACCAATTGAAGCTGATCAACTTCAGACTGGGGAATGGTACCTCTTGTTCTGATACCATCGATGAAGTACACGGTTTCGTTACTTCTCGAACCCCTCAATGAAGGCTGGCTACCATCGGCAGACGATACACCGGCAGCGTTGGCCACAATGGCGTTGATGTTTTTCTGAGGAAGGGTGGCAATCTTATCAGAAGTAATGGTTGCTCCCTGAGAAGTGTTATCGACCTGGATCAGTGGAACCTTGTAATCCACAACCACAATTTCGTCTACAATTACACCTTCCACTTCCATGTCTATATTTACACGGGTGTTTTGACCGGCTTTACATATTACTCCATTGATTCTGGAGGTTTTGTAGCCAACGTAACTTACTTCTACATCATAAGTACCCGGCTGGATATCTGAAAAGAAATAATTTCCATCCAGATCCGTTTCTACACCAGTGGTCAGTACGCCGTTTTTGTAAATCGCAACGGTACCGAAAAGGATAGGTTCGCCGGATTCTTTGTCCTTAACCTTTCCTTCCAGTGAGGTCTGAGCCACAATGGTCAAAGTGCCAAAGAGCAGCAAACAGAAGGTTAGTAATAGTTTATTCATATTCTTTAAGTATTAGATATAAAAAATTTCCAATTCATTGATTTTAATCGGCTTGCAATATTAGCAATAATACCCTGCCCGATAAAATATTAAATTAAATTTTTCTTAACACACGACATTTTTGATTTTTTCCAGTAAAACGGAAGCAATTTTTTCGAGGGATTCGTGCGTCCATCCTGCAATGTGCGGACTGACAATCAGATTATTATGTATAAACAAGTGTTCATACAGGGCTTTTTCTCCGTTCGAATAATTGCTTGGTTTTTCGTTCTCAAAAACATCTAAACAGGCACCTTTGATCCATTTTTTGTCCAATGCCTCCACCAAATCTTCTGTTTTTAGAATGGAGCCTCTGGATGTATTGATCAAAACCGGTTGTTTTTTACACTTCTGCAAAAAATTCCTGTCAATCAGGTGTCTGGTTTCTAATGTCAATGGTAAGTGCAAAGTAATGATATCTGCTTCATTCAAAATGTCTTCCAAAGTCACTCTTTGTACAAAATCCCATTCCGGCCCGTATTCAGTGCGGTATTTATCGTAAGAAATTATTTTTAGTTCCCACGACGACATTTTTTTAGCAACACAGCTCCCTGTATTACCCAATCCTATGATGCCCAGGGTCTTGCCTTTGATTTCGGTCCCCCTGTTTTTTTCCCGGTTCCATTCCAATCGCCTGACTTCAGCATCTGCCTGCAAAAGTTTATTGTTCAAGGCCAGCAACATGCCGATTGCATGTTCTGCAACCGCATCCCGGTTGCCCTCGGGAGAATTAAGACAGGCTATACCCCGGGATGTGGCGTATGGCACATCAATTATCTCCATTCCTGAGCCTAACCTGCCAATAAACCGAAGTTTTGATGCTTTGTTAATTATATCAGGCGTCATGAGTATTTTACTATTGATGACAATGCCTGTGTATTCATCAATGATATCGGGCAGGCGATCCATGTCAATGCCGGTATCATACAACACATCAAAGCCCAGGCTCTCCAGACCGAGGGGTAATATTTCATGTACCTTATCGGTTATCAGTATTTTGGCTTTCATTTATCTGAACCTGATTTATTAATCCGACCAGGATTTTGCTGTAAAAAAGATTTCCATCCGCTGAGTTTTTCTTTAGGACCTGAGCCAAAGCCCAATTGGTTGTAATGACAATACGCGGTAGCCAGCGCATCCGTGGCATCGTGGTATTCAGACTGAATTTTGACCTTCAGGATATTTTCCAGCATGGCGCTTACCTGCTCTTTGGAGGCATTTCCATTACCCGTAACCGATTTTTTAATGAGTTTGGGTGAATACTCATTGACCTCCAATCCCATGGTGATGCCCGCTGCAATGGCTACGCCCTGTGCCCTGCCCAATTTGAGCATAGATTGTACGTTTTTGCCGTAAAAAGGTGCTTCAATGGCCAGGTATTTGGGTAGATAACTTTCGATGATCTCCTGAACCTGGAGAAAGATTTCCTTTAATTTCTGGGCCTGATCTTCTTCTTTAAAAAGTTTGATTACACCAAAGGTGATGATTTTGACCTGCTTTCCATTTACTTCAAGAATGGCATAACCCAAGATGTTGGTCCCGGGGTCAACCCCCAAAATTTTATAAGAATCTGACTTTGGCTCCATGTAGAACTCAAAGGTACAATTATCAGGTCAATCGGCTTTAAATTGAACCATAGAAATCACATGATGGGCCGCTCGCGCTGATAAGTCGTGAATCTGGTGTCGGCAACTAAAGCCATTGGCCACTATTTTTTTATCAGGAACCTGAGTAATACCGAGTCCCAGCTTTTGTTTGTAAATTCTTTCAGAAATCTCATAGTGATTGGTCTCATAACCAAATGCACCGGCCATGCCACAGCATCCTGCATCGGACTCCTGAACCGCTATTCCCGCCAGACCCAGTAATTTTTTGGCAGCCGTTGTACCATAACTCGCTTTTTGATGGCAGTGGCCGTGCATGTACACTGCAGCATCTGCGCTTGTAAAACTGCCCTTTAAAGAACCGTTTTCCCAACTCTTAATCAGAAAATCTTCCATCGGCACCACGGCAGATTTTATTTTTTGGGCCAGCTTTTCATCATCCAGGATATCATAGAGATCGTCTGTCAAAGCAGTATAACACGAAGGTTCGAGTGTCAAAACGGGCAACCCTTCTTCCACATAAGGCCTCAATTTTTCTGCCAGCTGGGTCAAACCTTTTTTCGCTTCATGCAGAAAGCCGTTTGAAAGCAAGGGACGCTGACAACAACCCGCATTGGCAAGAATTGCGTCAAAGCCGCAATCATGCAACAATTTTTGGGCATGTAAACCCAATACTGTATCGTGGCACTGGATATAAGTGTCATCAAACAAAACAACCCTTGGTCTGCCGGAACTATTGTTATCAGCCGATAGCCGCTTCAGCCTGTTTTTTGCATAGGCAGGTAACGTGCGTCTGTTATCGATCTGAAACAAGGTTTTGTTGATTGCTTTTATCAACTTGGCTTTCAACAAGGCGTTTACCAGAGGTGCTTTCCATCCACTGAGCCATCTGGAAAGCTGAGGCGCATACCTCACGATAGCTGCTGATAAAGGCACACCCTTCTTTGTATGTCTCAATTGCAATACCTCTGATTTGAGTTTCGACATATCTACATTAGAAGGACACTCAGTCTTACATGCTTTGCAAGACAAACAAAGATCCAACACCTCAGCTACGGTATCATCCGTAAGATCCTGAAATTGCATTTGGCCGCTCATAGCCAGCCTCAGGGTATTGGCTCTGCCACGTGTACTGTCTTTTTCATTGCCGGTAGCCCGAAACGATGGACACATGGTGCCTCCCTCCGTATTCCTGCAAGCTCCCACCCCGCTGCAGTTGTGAATGATATCTTCAAAGCCGGCTCCATTTCTGTACTTATATACAAACGGATGGGGCAAATCTGTGTACCCGTGATGATACCGGAGGTGCTTGCGCATATCTTCTGCATCCACTATGATGTTGGGGTTGAGCATGCCGGTGGGATCAAACAGTTTTTTTACATTTCGGAAACACTCGTAGATCGCATCGCCGTAAAATTCTTTCAACTTGGGACTTCGATTCCTGCCATCACCATGTTCACCGCTGAAGGCTCCTCCATATTTTACCACAAGATCAAAACATCGATCTGATATTTCTTTCATGTGGTCGATATCCTTTTGATCCGTGAGATCAATGGTAGGTCTCACGTGCAATACACCTACACTGGCATGGGCATACAGTACAATTTCCGAACCATACTCCAGGCAAAGTGTTTCAAGCTCGCTTATGTAATCTGCCAGGTACTCCAGCGGAATCGCTGCATCTTCGATGAATGGCAAGGGTTTTCGGATGCCGGGTTTGCCCATGATCAATCCCAGACCATCTTTTCTCAATGCCAGTGCATCGTTGATTTTTTTCTTATCATTCGTCATCGGGTAAGCATAAGCCGATGGTACAGACTTAAGCTGCTTGCACAACTTAGCTGCCTTCGATTCTATTTCTTCTGCTGTATCTCCATAGAATTCAACGGTCATCACTGCCTGGGGGTCTCCTTCTATGAGGGACTCATAATACCGTTTGGTAATCGCATTTAGTTTACTGTTGCTCAACACATGGTAATCAAGCATTTCAATGGCAGCAGGCCCCAGGTGAATCATGTCCTTGACCGATGCTATACTGCCAATTCTGTCATCATAATGCACGATGACCATGTTTTGAAATTTGGGAAGCGGTGTCAGCTTGACTACGGCTTCCAGGATGATGGCCAGGGTGCCCTCACTACCCGTCACCAGTTGAGAAAGATTCCATTGCTCATTGTCAAGAAAAGCATCCAGGGCATACCCCCCTACCCTTCTCATCACTTTGGGATATCTTTTCCGTATCTCATCCGTATGCTCATATACAATTTGTCTGACTCCTTTGTAAATAGCTGCTTCTAATGTATCTGTTGCACACTTTTGATCGTATTGTTCCGGTGAGGTGGGAGAAAACTCCACAACATCACCATTGGTGAGCATCACTTTTAGAGAGATCACATGATCACTCGTTTTGCCATAGAGTACACTTTTGGTACCCGAACTGTTGTTGGCAATCATGCCTCCAAAACTGGCCCTGCTGGAGGTGGCTGGGTCAGGTGCGAAATGTAAGCCCATGGACGCAACGGCGCGGTTGAGCTGATCCCTGATGACTCCCGGCTGAACCCTTGCCCATCCTTGTTCTGGGTTGATTTCAAGAATGTTGTTGAAGTATTTGGTGAAATCCATGACCAGGCCGCGGTTGACCGTTTGGCCTGCCAGACTTGTGCCGGAACCTCTGGCTAAGACTGGCAGATTTTGCTGCTTGGCAGCCAGAAGGGCCATCCTAACATCATTTTCGGTTTTAGGTACCACCACTACATCCGGTTGGATCTGGTAGAGGGAAGCATCGGTAGCGTAAAGTGATTGGGTTAGGGCATCCATGTATATCTCACCCTCCAAACCCTTCATTGTGAAAGCAGCCAAATTGGTATTTTTTTTACAATGTTACTACAATAGTTCGTTTTTTTCAAATGACACTTTTTCTGAGCCATCGCAGACAATTAAAGCTTGATTTTCTAAATTCAGGTTAACCAAAAGAAGGCAACATTTTATAGCAATAAAAGGGCTGCTGCAATCCCGTATAAACTTACCCTGATTACATCAGGAACCTAAAAATGATATAGGCGGCAGAAATAACGAAAACGGCACCGGTGATCAGATTGAGGTATTGCATTTGTCGTGAATGCAGCAAGCGACCCAGGCCGTCTGCCAAATAAATTTTTAGCGTATCGGTACCCACAATGGTCAACAAAACAACTCCAAAAAACAAAAGCAAATTGCTTTCATCTTTCTGCCGGATCAGGGTTTGACCTGCTATGAGTGTAGTCCAAAACACCAGGGTAAACGGGTTGATGGTATTGACAGCCAGACCCTTTAAAACGAGGCTTCTCTTCCGAGGGTTGATACTGGCATCATCTACCTGCATTTTCCTCCAGTTGACAATTCTGGTCACACCAATGATCACAAAAATCACGGCAGCTATAATTGCCATTCCCTGTGCCCAAATTTTGGGAATATCGAGTTTTTGCAAATCTGTAAATAACAACAGCAGTGCCACAATGATAAAATCACTTATCCATATTCCGGAGGCAAGGATAAAGCCTGCTCGTTTTCCGTACTGTATGCTGGTGTCTACCAGGCTCACAAAGATGGGGCCTACCAGAGCGGCCAGAAAAAGACCATAGCCCAATGCTTCGATCGCAGTGGCAATCACTTTCTGTTTACTTCTGAGGTAAAGTGGAATTGTACATCGGGATGGTTTTCCTGAACCACCTTCAATGACCACGCAGATTCCGCCAAAAAGACCAGATTGCCGTCGATATCTGTGGCCAGATCCCTGCGTCTTCTTTGTTTGAATTCCTCGAAGGCCTTGGCATCTGAGCAGCTAAGCCAGCAGGCTTTGTACAGGTTTACAGGTTCATAATCACACGATGCTCCGTATTCATGTAAAAGGCGGTATTGGATTACTTCAAACTGAAGGGCACCCACCGTACCAATGATTTTACGACCACCTTCCTGGCGTGTAAATAGCTGTGCCACCCCTTCGTCCATGAGCTGATCAAGGCCCTTGTTGAGTTGTTTGGTTTTGAGGGGATCGGTATTGTTGACATACCGGAATTGTTCCGGAGAGAAACTGGGTATGCCTTTGAAATGCAAGGCTTCTCCTTCTGAAAGCGTATCTCCAATTTTGAAATTTCCGGAATCGTAAAGTCCAATGATGTCGCCCGGATATGCCTCGTCAATCACTTCTTTTTTGGCTGCCATGAAAGCGGTGGGGTTCGAAAATTTGAGGCTTCGCTCCTGCCGAACGTGGTAGTAGTTGGTATTGCGCAAAAATTGTCCGCTGCAAATGCGCATAAAAGCAATCCGGTCTCTGTGTTTGGGATCCATGTTGGCGTGGATCTTAAAAATGAAGCCCGAAAATTTCTCTTCAAAAGGATCTACCTTTCGTTCTTCGGCTTCCCTCGACAATGGATAAGGAGCAATTTCCACAAAGCAATCGAGCAATTCCTTGACACCAAAATTATTTACGGCACTGCCAAAAAAGACCGGCGATTTTTCACCCGACAAGTAGAGTTGGGCATTAAATTCCGGATATACCGAAGTGATAATTTCAAGATCACCCCTTAGCTCATCCGCTGCTTTTTCGCCCACGTGTTTAGCCAGTCTTTGGTCTTGAAGATCTTCAATACTGATTACTTCATCTTCGAGCTGTTTGCCATGCGGACTGAAGAGCATGAGCTTTTTTTCGTACAAATTGTAAACCCCCTGAAATCGCTGCCCCATGCCGATGGGCCAGGACAATGGAATCACTTTGATTTTCAGTTTTTCCTCAATTTCATCGAGCAGGTCAAAAGCATCCTTTCCTTCCCTGTCCAATTTATTGATAAAGACGATAATGGGCGTATTGCGCATGCGGCATACTTCCACCAGCTTTTCGGTTTGCTCTTCCACACCCTTTGCCACATCTATGACCACAATCACGCTGTCTACAGCAGAAAGTGTTCGGTAAGTATCTTCTGCGAAGTCTTTGTGGCCCGGTGTATCCAGGATATTGATCTGACGATCTCGGTATTCAAAAGCCATAACCGAGGTAGCTACGGAGATACCCCTCTGGCGCTCGATTTCCATAAAATCGGAGGTAGCGTGTTTTTTGATCTTGTTGGATTTTACAGCACCCGCTATTTGAATAGCACCCCCGAAAAGCAGCAACTTCTCGGTGAGCGTTGTTTTTCCGGCGTCAGGATGGGAAACGATGCCAAATGTTCTCCTCCGTTTAATTTCTTCTATTCTGCCCATGATTTTGCATAAAAAGCGCAAAAGTAAACAAAAACTGTCGATCCACTCTCGTGTCTTGGGTCCCCAAAAACGGTTTATATACGGCATTGGGGGGTGATATTGATAAAAAGCGCGCTTTTTGAACCAAATAATTAACTTTGTTGATAGTTAGGCAATTCAAAAGTGCAGAAACAGCGATTTGATAAACAAAGGGGATACCAGACTTTATGAAGGAATCAACGAAAATTCTGAAAGAGCAAAGAATCATTGAAGCAGCAGAAAAGGTTTTTGCATCCTTTGGCTTCAAAAATGCCCGAATGGAGGAAGTAGCCAAAGAGGCAGACATCACCAAAGTGACATTGTATGCCTATTTCAGAAGCAAGGAAAATCTTTACATGGCCATTACTTACAACGCGCTGCAAAAGCTGGCTGTGATTTGTGACAACCTGGTGGCTGCCCACATTCAAAAGCCCGGTATTGAAAGTGTAATCGCCATCATGGAAGGATTCATGGACTTCTGTCAGGAAAATCCGCTGTACTCTGAAGTCTTGCTCGATTATTTTTCGCTAATCCGATCCATAACCGAAGACGATAAAAAGCTGACTGAAGCCATGAAAGAAAGCACTTACTTTTCCAAAGTGCAGGATTTGCAAAATTATCCCTTCAAATTGACCGCAAAGGAAATCCAGCGGGGCATCGACGATAAAAGTATTTCCGACAAAGTAGAGCCCATGGTGGCTACACTGTACGGATGGACCGCTGCTGTAGGATTTGTGAAAATATCAGCAGCTTCCGGAAGCTACACGTCTTCCATTTTCAATGTGAAAATGAGTGATTTGCGGAAAACCAATCTTGAAATGCAACGAAAGTTGTTGGAAAAGCTGGCCTAAGGTATTATTTAGCCATCTCTTTGAGCAGGGCAGATGATTTTTTATTGCCCATCTTCACAGAGTCTTTCAAATCTTTGATACCTCCACTCTTACCTGCTTTGTTTTTGCTTAGTCCGCGGAATCGCAGGATTTCACTTACATCAATGCCATCGGTAAGATCGGGCAGTTCTACCGCTTCGTTAAAAGCAGTGAGTGCATCGATATAGTTTTCAGTTTCAAAACAACAAACACCATAATGGAACAAAGCCCACCTTCGCCAGGCCAGGTTGGGATCGTTTTTCTTGAATTTGCGATTGACAAACAATTTTAATTCAAAAAGAGCTTTTTCAAATTCTTTGAGTTCATAGTGTGCCCCACCCTTGAGTCGTCTGGCCTTCCAGTGAATGGTCTCCAGGGCTACAGATTTTTTAATGGCGTTGTCAAAATCGGCAATTGCCATTTCTGTTTTTCCCTGTATCAAGTAAACCCTGGCTCTACCGTAGTAGGCAGATGCTATGGTTGGATCGATGTTGAGGCATTTGTTGTAGTCCCTGAGTGCGTCGTTGTAGTTTTTCAACAAAAAACAAATCTTGGCTCTGCGCTCATAAGCCTGTGCATGGCGGTCGTGTTTTTCAATGGCCTTGCTCAACTCAGCAATGGCCTCGTCTTGTTTGCCGGTTTCCCGGATCATGCTCCTGCCTTTGATGAACGACTGAACAGCCGCTTTGTCGCTTTGGGGTTCGATCAATTCAAAATGGAGGATTTCGCCATTGTCCAAAAGCCATGACCTGATGGTACCATTTACGGCAAACTGGGCGCAATAGGCGAGCAAATCGGTGGTGTTTTTGAAAGCTTTTTCCGAGACATTGCCAACAAACCTGGGAATTTCAAGAGAAAGCTGCTCCGGTTTAAAAATGTCTTCAGATTTAAAAATGATCTCGTTTTTGTAGTATGTATCAATTCTGTACTGGAACATTTTGGCCACCTTGTCGTAACTGTTTTGTGTGCCAAAATCTAATCTCCCCTGAATGATGGTTTTAAAAAACATAGATATTTTTTGATGGAATAGATCAACCTGAGTTTCGCTTCTTCCTATTACAAAAAACGAACCAACTTTTTTTGTAAAATGAACTTCGAACAATCGTAAATTTCAAAAAAAATCACATAAAATCAAACAATACAACGACTTAGTTCAGATAATTTATTTTTAAATATTTTTGATACTCAGCGTTAGTTCTTTAAACATAACACCGAATAATCATATTTCATTTCAAAATGAACAGGTGAGATTTGAAAAAAGAAAAAAATAAACTTTTTAAACATGGGTAATACTTTACCGATCGACATAGTAACAAATACGACTACCCGCCGTCGAATGAGTGGTCGGGTTTGGGTTAATATATTGTGAATAATCCTCATTTGTATTGTCTAATCCTTATTTTTGTCACATGAACAGATTGAATTTTAGAGTTTTGAGACTTATAGCACTGCTGCTGCTGCCCGCTTTTATCACCCGGGTACATGCAGCACCGGCCCACGAAGCCTTAAACCTTTACGTCGATTTTGTCAATAAATCGATCCACGGCATGTTTATGGTCAACCGCCTTTTGGTGGAATACAACATGGAACTCAACAAATATGTAGACCTGGAGAGCGAAAAGATCAACAATTACTCCAACAAAGATTTACCCAGAGACATTTTTGAAGACCCCGACCGATGGTTTTATGAAGTTTCCCCTTATGAATTGGCTGCCAGAGCCAAAAAAGCAGGAGGACTTTCGCTCAGTGCCGAAGAAAACAAGGTTTTGTCGATGTACACAGACCGGCTCATTGCCATCATCAAGGCCTCCAACCAACTGCGCTTTGATATGGATAAGGTTACGCTGGGTGTTGATCTTACCAAAAGAGAAAATGTAGGCAAGGTTTATCAGAAACTTGAAGAAGGCGTAAAACTATTTGACGATTTTTACGCAGTGCAACAGGATATGGAAAAGATGCTGGATGCCTGCCGCGACAAATACAAGGTGGATAATGTCGCTTTCACTCCCCTTTACAACGATATGCTGAAGGTTCAAAAGTCAACGCGCGCAGTATTGAACAAAATCAGAAACAAAGAAACGGAGCACCTCGATCAACTATTAAATGTTGAAGAACTGGCCGTAAATGCACTCAAAGCCAGGACTGTGGCAAACCTGAGTGCACTGAAATTGACGCAATCTGCAATCAAAACCCACTTCGACAATGCCATGACGGCTGCGGATAAACTATGCAAATCAGCCCGTTTGTTTCAACAAAATGAAACCATACCTCAAAAGTATAAGCTTTATGGAAGGTTTTATTACTTCTACAATGTCGAAATGCTTGACAAAAACAACTACTACGGCACAGGGGTTATTTCCGAATTGAACAACCTCATTCAAGTGGCTTCTTTGCCTGTTATTAAGTTGTTGGAAATGCCTCATATCTTCCAAATCATCTATCCCAAGAAAATTGAAAACCTGGAAGTTATCAAACCTACGGATCCCAATGTCGTGAGTCTTCCGGTGACCATCAAAGAAAGATCCGTACAGGCATCGAAACAAATCAGGGTAGACGAAGCGGTTGCAGAACTCGAGTTGTTTGATCACATGATCGTAGACGGAGATGTGGTATCCATTAATTTTAATGGGGATTGGATTCTGGAAAAGGTAGAACTTGAAAAGGGATCCAAAAAAGTAAAGTTGCAACTGAATCGCCAGGGCAAAAATTTCTTATTGCTGCATGCCGATAACGTGGGAAAGAGACCGCCTAATACCATTGGTGTTAAATACAAGTATAGGGGGGAGACCAAAGAGATCATTCTCAAGTCTGACTACAACACCAGTGAATTGATCGAAATTAAATTGGTCGACAAACTTTAAAGTGCATGGCTACAGGTAAATTTTTTGCTTTGGAAGGCATCGATGGTGCAGGTAAGTCTACGCTGATTCGTGCTTTGACAAAAAAAATGGAAGAGGCCGGTCTTCCCTATCATACTACCGCAGAACCCACCAAAAACCATATTGGCAAAACCATTCGTTCCATCTTATCCGGAGAAATAGAAGGAGACGAAAAAACCATTGCCGCTCTTTTTTTGGCTGACAGAATTGACCATCTTACCAACTCCACCTATGGTATATTGTCAAAATTAATGGAGGGTACCCATGTAATTTGTGATCGTTATTACCTTTCCTCCTATGCCTACCATGTTCCTCATGTAAGTCTGGATTGGGTTATCAATGCAAACTCAATTTGTGCCGAACTTAAACGACCGGATTTAACATTTTTTATCGACATATCGGTTGAAGAAAGTCTCAGGAGACTTCGTTCTTCCAGAAATCAATTAGACCGATTTGAAAACGAAGACAGAATAAAACAAGTAAGAGAAAATTATTTTGCTGCCATGGATAAAGTGGGCAACGATGAGAGAATAATCAAAATAGATGGCACCATGCCGTCATCCGACATTTGTGATATTGTATGGAATAAGATTCAAAAATTGATCACGCCCTAATTACCAATTAAACAATTATCAATTAAACAATTTAACAATTAACAATTGATAATTGATAATTGAACAATTGAATTTGAATAATTCCTAATTGATAATTGAACAATTGAAAATTGATACTGACCCTCACTAACGCTCGGCAAACATTCACCAATAATAATTCCTAATTGAAAATTGATCATTGAAAAATTGACAATTGAAAAACTCCTAATTGAAAATTTTAAAATTAAGTACATCTTTCCCGGCTAAACTACCGCTTTCACCATCTGACAATTCCAATACTTCTGCATTTTCTTTTACAATCACCCAGTCTTCGCTGATTTCTCTGAAATAGTCGGGATTGTCAAAAGAGATGATGAGTTTCGTTTTGCCGCTATCCTGAACGCGAGACCAGTTTCCTTTGATAACAGAGCCGCCTTTCGTAGCCGTCAGCAAGCCACCATCCACAAAATCAAAGACATATCCTGCAAAATTGGAGGTGATGTCCTGACCATCTTTGGTACTTTTGGAAATTACCCATTGGCTGCCGGTAAGATCTACATTGCCCAATGTATTATCAGATGAACAAGACGATAAGAATAATGCTGCCAATAAGGTGATGAAGAATATTCTCATGTTATTTTGTTTTAATTTCTAACGCACAAATTTTAAACTTCCCTCTTTAATATCTATCATTATACACCTCAACAGGTAAATGTCGGAACTCAATCCGGTATAAACTCACCTCCTGCCAATTTGCCTTTGATTTTTTGTTTGATCTCAATCCTGTTGAAGTTCTGATCGGTTTCAAAGCCAATGCCGTAGATGGTATCTCCCAGAGAAGGACGGGTAATCCTGATGAATTTTTCGGTATAAATTTTTCTCAGGTTCTCATCGTAAATAAGCTCTGAGGTTTGCAGTTTGTCGTTTTTCAGATTGTAGAACTGAACATTGCCCTTTACCGTCATCTTCCTTTTTTTGGGTTCTCTGATGGCCTCCGATGCGGTGAGCCATGATTCGGGTTTGCGGTTGGGGCCCAAAAAACTGATCAGAATGCCTTTGGGGAAGACATCTTTGGGTTCTGCAAGATCATTGTACCTTTCCAGTACAGGTGCATCGATGGTCATTTTAACCAGTGCCGAGTCGCTGTAAATGATTTTCACCTTTTCACCCACATCTTTGGATACGTCATATTCCTTTGTGATGGCTTTCACATCGTTGAGATCTGTGGTGCAAGCATGAAAGAGCATGGCCAGCAACATTGTGTATCCAAGCTTATTCAACCACTGTAACGTCACCCGAAAAAGCAATTTCTACATCATCTAAAAATTTCACAACGGCGAGCCAGGTGTACACCCCTGGATTGACTTTTTTCCCGTTGCAATCCGCTTTCCAGCCTTCGTCAAAATTGCGGATATCCAAATCCGTGCCCTGGTAAAGTTTATTCCCCCAACGATCATAAATTTCAAGTCGGGTTACCAATTTGACGGCTCTGCCTCCTTCCAGTTTAAAGATACCATTGGGACCTGCATTGCCGGCTTGAATGACATTGGGACTATACACCGGTCGAACAATCCTTACCCTTACTTCCATCTGATCTGTGCCTGTGCATCCATTTTCATCGGTGACCAGCAAGGTGTAGGTTTTGGATTTGAGGGGTAGGATATCGGTTCTGAAGGCATTGACATCTTCTATGCTGTCGGCTGGCGACCATAGCGGTGTACCTGCGCCTGTACCGGGGATATAACTGCCATTCAGTGTTGCTGTTTCACCCAATTCCACTTCAATGTCGGGACCTGCATCTGCTATTACAGGGGGCGGTTCCTGAATGAGCAAAGGCACTGAACTGATACATCCTTTTTGATCGCGGATGTATAATGTATATTGGCCTGCTGAAAGATCTAAAAACCTGGGGTTGGGTTGAAAATTTACTGTATCAAGACTGTACATATAAGAAGGAGCTCCCCGCTCACCGGATCCAATGATAACTCCGGAGTCATCGCCAAAGCAAGGAAGATCGGTTACCAATCCTCTTACTGCCAGGGTACTGGTATCTTTGCAGCAGGGATTGATGAAAAAGTCTACCAGCTTTGTTACCGAACAGCCTCTCGTTGTAGTCACCGTGAGGGCAGTAGTTTTGGTGCCAAAGGAAGCGTAGTTTACCTCCACAGGACCAAACTGATCGGAAAAGCCGGGTGCGGCACCGTCCCCGAAATTCCAGAAATAAGAAGTAATGGGATCTGTTTCCGAAGTTGAGAGGTTGTTGAAGGTTATTTCTTTATCGCATTCAAATTTTTCCTGGGCTATTGCCTCATAATCCACTTTGGGACCTAAAAAAGTACCTGTTCCTCCAAATTCAATGGAAAAGCCGAGTCCCGATCTCGAGAAATTGTTTACAATCAATACATAGGATTTGCCCGCCTCCATATCCAGGGCTCTGACAAAATTGTTTTGACCGGCCAGTGAACAACCAGCCGGCTCTGTAATATCGGTATCAGATAAGGAGAGTCCTGTAAGGCCATTGCAATTGACCCACTGACTCAAGGGAGCCACAGCCCCATTGGCCAGTGTGTTGGCGCCGGCTGCCATGCAACGGACCAGTTTTTTGCCTGCACAATTATCAATGCCATTGGGCAGTTCATAAACCGCAAAATCGAGGTCATCTGTTATAAACCTTGTATTGTCTTCGCTGTTATTGCCGGGTGTCAATGTAAAAGTAAGGGTTCCCGGTTGGTCGCAGGTCCACTTGTACCAGGATGATTGAAATTCTCTTTCTATACAGTTATTGGCTTCTATTTCATTGGCATTGTTGCCTGCACCCGTCAGAGAGCTGACCACAAAAGGACTTTTATCGCACAGCACTACCCCACTGGCACAATCGCTTTCCGGTATTTTTACGGAATTCAGGAGGTCCACACACAATCTGAAACTGCCCTCGCCGCCCACACTGGATTCAATCATGATGTAGTAAAGACGATTGAGTTTTAGGTTATTGAACAGGAATTCATCGGTATCGGTAGTTTTACCGGGCGAGCACTCAACAAAGCTGTTGCAGGCATCAAATAAGAGAATTTTGGGGTTTTTGATGGTTCCTTCCTGACCACCACTCAATACGCGGATCGAAACTGCAGGTTCACTGGCAAAAAAGCTGAACCAAACGCCGTTGGCAAATTTGAGGGCCACACAGCCATTGGGGAAGGTGGGATCTGCCGTTGCCGCAGCGTTTGTATATTCCTTAGGCTCTGAGCAGTAGTCAGATACATCCGGTAAAAATTGGGCGAACTGACACTCATCGTTGGATGGCTGCGCAAAGGAGGCCAGGCCACACAACATGAGGATGAAGACACTTGATATTTTATTCCAATTTCGCATAATTCAAAAACGCAGGTATGCATTAATTGATTAATAAAAGTAGCAAAAAGATGCCTCAATATTGGGATTTTAAACAAATAATAACGCTTTTATGTCATTTTCGCCCATTCAATGTACGTTGAGGGACTTTAAAAATATTTGCCGGCAAATCACAACAGGGGGCTATTTTTGCAAAAATTAGCTGAATTGGCATTCGCCCTACAAGATACTTTTGTTTTTTTAAGAAAACTGACCCTGCGCAAGCTGTTGAATGCTGCCCGGGTATTGGCCTCGTACTATGTGACAAGGTGGCTAAAAAGGCCTGTTGCCTGGGGTTTGCCTTTCACCATCTCTTTTGAGCCCACAACGGCCTGCAACCTCCGATGCCCGGAGTGTCCCAGTGGTCTGAGGGCCTTTACCCGTCCAACGGGCAATCTAAAGGCAGATTTTTTCAGAAATACGCTTGATCAGCTGGCAGACAAGCTGATGTATTTGATTTTTTATTTCCAGGGTGAGCCCTATATCAACCCTTCTTTCCTGGAAATGGTGGCCTATGCCCATCGCAAAAAAATCTATACCATTACCTCTACCAACGGACACTTTTTAAGTGAAGAGAATGCAGAAAAAACGGTAAAATCAGGTTTAGACCGATTGATTATTTCTGTGGATGGAACCACCCAGGAAACCTATGAACAATACAGGGTTGGTGGTCAGCTAAGTCAGGTTTTGGAAGGGGCCAAAAACATGGTAGCAGCCAAAAAGAAACTCAAATCATCCACCCCACACCTGGTTTTTCAGTTTTTGGTGGTCAGGCCCAATGAACACCAGATTGAGGAAATATACCAACTTGCAAAAGAAATTGGGGTCGATGAAGTAAAACTAAAATCGGCTCAGGTTTATGATTATACCTTTGGCAATCCGCTCATTCCGACTATAGAAAAATATGCCAGATACCAACAGGAATCCGATGGGCAATGGAAGGTAAAACACAAACTGGTCAATGCATGCTGGAAGATGTGGCATTCGTGTGTCATCACCTGGGATGGCATGGTAGTACCTTGTTGTTTTGATAAAGACGCGAGTCACCGCTTGGGGGATTCCAAAACCAATAGCTTTGCAGCCATTTGGCAAGGAGAGGCCTACCAGCATTTCAGGCAGAAATTGCTGAAAGGACGAAAAGAAATTGACATTTGCACCAATTGTACCGAGGGCTGCAACGTTTTCTATTGACATGGAAAGTAAGCAGACATTGAAAATTGGTTTTGATGCCAAACGGCTGTTTCAAAACGCCTCCGGCCTGGGTAACTACAGCAGGACCCTTGTCAAAAATTTGAAAACCCATTTTCCCCAGCACGAATACCACCTTTTCACGCCTTCAGTGGTCAACAACGAAGAGACGCGCTATTTCCTGGAAGGGGGCTTCCATATACATACCCCGGGCAGGTGGACGCCGAAATCATGGTGGAGGGCTTTTGGCATCGGCCCTATTTGTAAAGAGCTTGATCTCGATATTTTTCACGGCCTAAGCCATGAATTACCCTGGGGTATGCCACAAAATGGCCTGAAGACTGTGGTCACGATGCATGACCTGATTTACGAGGTCTATCCTTCCTTCTTCAAATGGCACGACAGAAAACTTTACCGTCTCAAATATAAGTCAGCCTGCAATCGAGCAGATGCTGTAATTGCCATCAGTGAAGCCACAGCCCGGGATTTGATCAATTTGTATGAAATACCCCGAAATAAAATATCCGTAATATTTCAAAGTTGTGCCGCAGTATTTCAAACTGAGGCCCCGCAAGTTCATTTGAAAAAACACTTTTTGTACGTAGGTACGATAGAGGAAAGGAAAGGAATGATTGACCTTGTTCATTCCTATGCCCAACTTTCAGATGCGGAAAAAAAGCCTGTTGTGGTAATTGGAGGCGGCACCGACCATTTGGATGAGGTAAAAAAAGTGATCCGGTATTATGGTTTGGAAAATCAATTTGAATTTAAGGGCAAATTACCCAATGCAAAGTTGCTGGAATATTATGATCAGGCAATAGCACTTTTACTTCCCTCCGTTTATGAAGGATTTGGTATTCCCCTGGCAGAATCGTTATTCAGGGGTGTACCTGTGATTACTTCACCCTTTTCTGCTTTGCCTGAAGCTGCAGGACCCGGAGGTTTAATAGTGGATCCGAAGGACCACAAAGCCCTTGCGAATGCGATGCGTTCAATGCTGAATGAGGAGGTATGGAATAAGCTTTCGGAGGCGGGAGGTACCTTTGTAAAACAAAAATTCTCCAGCCGCAGTACGGCTGAAGAATTGCATAGATTTTATCTCACGTTACTGGAAATTACTTACCAGAAAGGGTCTGAAGCGCGCTTGTAAAAGCAGTTTGTTTAGGACCCAATTGACCAAAAAACTGGTTGTCATACTGGTCTACTCTCTTACTTACTTTTTTGAATAAAGCTCTACCGTCTTTAGTGATGGAAACATCTTTTGCTCTGGTGTCATACTCATGACCCACCCTGTGGATGAATCCCTTTTGCTCCAGTGAACGCAGTACTTTAGAAGTCATCATAGTGTTCGCATTGGCATAATCTGCCAGTTCTTTCTGATAAACAGAATCCTGGGAGTCACCCAACTTAACGATAGCTTCCAACAGAATATACTGAACGTGTGTCAGGTCATATTCTTTCAACACAGAATTGAGGCCTCTTTGCCATTGGTTTGACAATTGCCAGAGTACAAATCCATTGTTTTCAGGGTGGGAAGCAGTCTCATTTGACTTTTTGTTTGCCATAAATTTGAAATTAAAATGATAAAAAATGTTGAGATAAGCAAACTTGTAATTCCTAACGATAGGCAAAGATAAATAATATTATTGTTTTATGCAATACCTTTTCGCTTGAAAGATAATTAATTCTACTTAACTTAATCGGGATTAATATCTATTTACACTAAAAGCTGATAGATTAATCGTTGTGTTACAAGCTTTTACAAGTTCCATCACCATTTGTCCGGTACCTGCTGCCAGGGAAACTCCCAGCATGGCATGACCCGCCGATATCGTCAAATTGGTAAAATTTGGACTATTGCCCAAATATGGCAGACCATCGGGTGTAACAGGCCTCAAGCCACACCACAACTTATCCTTAGGGGGTAGTGAAAAATCAAAGGAAGAGAAATTTCTTTTGACAGCATCTAAAATGGCCTGTATCCGGGGCGTCCTGATGGTGTGGTTGATGCCACTCAGTTCCATCGTGCCTCCAACCCTCAGGTCAGTGCCAAAAGGGGTCAGTGCTACCCTGTCGTCAACCAAAATGGCTGGTCTTGAGAGGTTGTGGGGCAATTGGCTGAAGGTAGTGCTGTATCCTTTACCTGCCTGCATCAATAATCTTAAGCCCAGTTTTTTCATCAACAACGGCAACCAGGCCCCGGTGGCTATTACCCAATGATCCATGGCAAACTCTTCCCCTTTTGCATCAATAGCAGTGTTTATTGTATTTCCTGTTGTGCGCAACTCTTCAATTTCGGTATTATAATGAATGATGGCTCCTTTGGCCGTTAGGGCTGCCCTGAGGGCATGGATCCATTTTCCCGGGTGAAGATGACCATCCAGGGGATACAACACCGCACCCAGGGCATTTACACCCAAATTGGGCTCGGCGGCCTGCAATTCTGCTGCATTCAAAATCTGCGTATCAATTCCAAAGGCCCTGGCCTTTTCTGCCAGGTGCTGCTCGTGATCTGCCGTTTTGGGTAGTCTGTACATCATGTAACAACCCTTGAGCTGCAGATCAATATCTGAGCCCAACTGTTTAGACATTTCAATGGTTTTTAACCGGCTGAATTGCAACAATTCATTCAATGCGGGACTGTTGACCTTGACTTTAGCTTCTGTAGCACTTTGCCAGAAACGGAAGGCCCAGCGCATCAGATCCAGGTCAGCCCTGGGTTGAATATAAAAAGGGCTGGTAGCATCCATCATGTATTTGATTCCCTGCCAAACCATGCCCGGTGAAGCCAATGGTATGAAATGACTCGGTGAAAGATAGCCCATATTGCCAAAAGAACACCCATCGCTGCCGTCTCCCCGCTCGAATATTTCCACTTCAAATCCCTCATTTACAAGGTACCAGGCGGAACAAAGCCCTATGATTCCTCCCCCAATAATGCCAACTTTCATGAAATAATATGTCGATTTGCTTATTGTAAAAATGATATAATAGCAAAATTCACAATAAGTTTTTTAGTAATAGTCCAAATATAACACTTAATAATCGATTTTTAAAAAATAAAATATTACATACTTATGAAATTTGAGGTTTTCTCACCTCCATCCGATTCATGGGCGAAATGTCATAAAACTTTGATAATCTTTCCCTGTTTAGTATTTTTGTTGCACATTAATTCGCCATATTAGATGGACATTCAGTTTATTGAACGCCTGGAAAGAGAAATGGAGGAAGAACTCCCGGGGCGGGACGCACAGTTTCTAATGGCTCCCATGGAGCGACAACAAAGTTTTGATATCCCTGATGACCATATACTGGCTTGTGTTGTGGCACTTATTTTTCCCAAAAAAAAGGATTGGCATGTGGTGTTGATCGAACGGGTGAGCGACAATCCCAACGACCACCACGCGGGCCAGCTGAGTTTCCCCGGCGGTAAGTTTGAGGAAACGGATTACAGTTACCAGGACTGCGCCCTCAGAGAAGCGGAAGAAGAAATAGGAATCAATGGTTCTGACGTAGGCATCATTGGAGAATTGAGTTCCATTTACATTCCTGTGAGCAATTTTTTGATCTATCCATTTGTTGGATTTATGGGCGATGATCCTGAGTTTACCATACAACGAAACGAAGTACAGAATATATTGGAGATTCCTTTGAAACACTTTTTGGACAATAAAAACAAAAAGAAGATGGACCTCGATGTAAGAGGCCAGGTGCTCAAAGAAGTGCCTTACTACGACATCAACAACCAACCGCTATGGGGTGCGAGTGCTATGATCATGAGTGAATTTGAACAAGTGATCAAGAAGATCATTTAATTATTGTCTTTGAAGACAACTGCCCTTAACCAAAACCAAAATCATGGAAGCCACCACTTATCAAACCCGGCATAAGATTCGTATTGTTACTGCTGCCTCTCTTTTTGATGGTCACGATGCTGCTATCAACATCATGCGCAGGATTCTGCAAAAATCAGGAGCCGAAATCATCCACCTCGGGCACAACCGATCGGCACGGGAAATTGTAGACGCTGCTATCCAGGAAGATGCACAGGCAATAGCCATCACCTCCTACCAGGGTGGGCACAACGAATTTTTCAAATACATCTATGACCTCCTGAAGGAAAGGGGCTGCGGCCATATCAAAATCTTTGGCGGTGGTGGTGGGACCATCCTTCCCACAGAAATTGAAGAACTGCATGCGTACGGCATTACCCGCATCTATTCTCCCGATGATGGAAGGCAGATGGGCTTACAGGGCATGATCAATGATCTGCTCTCCAAATGTGATTTTCCAACCGGTAAAATACTCAACGGGGAAGCCGGCAAAATGACCGGCATGTCGAAAACAGAAATTGCCGCCATGATTTCTTCCATAGAAAACTATCCGGATGAAAACAAAGCGGCCATTGAAAAGATAAGTTCTTCCGCCGCAACGGCAAGCATTCCTGTGCTGGGTATTACCGGCACCGGGGGTAGTGGTAAGTCGAGCATGGTTGATGAAATCGTGAGGAGGTTCATCATCGATTTTACCGATAAAAAAATAGCCATCGTCTCGGTAGATCCATCCAAAAGAAAAACCGGTGGAGCCTTGCTGGGCGACCGGATCCGGATGAATGCCATCAACAATGACCGCGTGTATATGCGCTCTCTGGCAACCCGACAATCCAATCTGGCGCTTTCCAGGTACGTAAAAGACAGTGTCAATATTTTAAAGGCCGGCGGCTTTGATCTGATCATCCTCGAGACATCGGGCATCGGACAAAGCGATACAGAAATCATAGACCACTCCAATGTGGCACTGTATGTGATGACACCCGAATACGGTGCTGCATCACAGTTGGAAAAAATTGATATGCTCGATTTTGCCGATGTTATTGCCATCAATAAGTTCGATAAAAAAGGCGCGCTGGACGCTTTGAGGGACGTAAAAAAACAGTATCAACGAAACCACGACCTTTGGGACAAAGACCCTGAAACCATGCCGGTTTTTGGTACCATAGCCTCCCAATTCAATGATCCCGGCACCAATCGGTTGTATGCCTACATCATCCGTTTATTGAATGAAAAATGCCATGCAGGCTTTGACTCAAAACTCTTTGTCGAAGAAGCAGAAAGCGAAAAAATCTACATCATTCCGCCCCAGCGGGTGCGCTACCTTTCTGAAATTGCAGAAAATAATCGCAAATACGATCAGTGGCTGGAAGAACAAAGCCAACTGGCCTCCAGGGTTTATGCCCTTGAAAAGGTTGGACAAGAAAAACAACTGACCGGCGCCCAGGAATTGAGCGCCTTGGCCACCAAACTCCGGCAGGATATGGACGGTGAATGCCTGAGATCATTAGAGGCATGGCCGGAAAAAGTGAAGGCCTACACCGGAGATGAATACATTTATGAAGTGAGGGGAAAAAAATTGTCAGTACCCACATTCACCACCTCCCTTTCCAAAAATAAAATACCGCGGGTCAGTTTGCCCAAGTTCCAGGATTGGGGAGATTTGTTGCGTTGGATGGGCCAGGAGAACGTACCCGGAGAATTTCCCTACACCGCCGGCGTTTTCCCTTTTAAAAGAAAAGGAGAAGACCCAACGCGTATGTTTGCGGGAGAAGGTTGTCCGGAAAGAACCAATAAACGATTTCACTACGTTTCGCTGGATATGCCGGCTAAACGACTGTCTACAGCCTTTGATTCGGTGACGCTGTATGGTGAGGACCCTGACCACCGTCCGGATATTTACGGCAAAATAGGAAACAGTGGTGTAAGTGTATGTTGTCTGGACGACGCCAAAAAACTTTATTCAGGCTTTGACCTGTGCGATCCTGCTACCTCCGTATCCATGACCATCAACGGACCTGCAGCCACGGTTTGCGCCTTTTTTATGAATGCTGCCATCGATCAGCAATGTGAACTTTACATCAGAGCCCATGGCATGGAACATCTGGTGGAGCAGGCATTGGCTAAAAAATACGATCAGAAAAACCTGCCTCGTCCGACTTACCATGGCGACATTCCGGAAGGGAACAACGGTCTGGGCTTACTTTTGTTGGGCTTGACCGGCGATGAAGTATTGCCGGCCGATGTGTACCAAACCCTCAAAGCCAAGGCCCTTTCAGCCGTAAGAGGAACCGTTCAGGCAGATATTCTTAAAGAAGACCAGGCACAAAATACCTGTATCTTTTCTACTGAATTTTCACTGCGTTTGATGGGCGATATGCAGCAGTATTTTATCGACCACAACGTGCAGAATTTTTATTCGGTATCGATCAGTGGTTATCACATTGCAGAAGCCGGAGCCAATCCTATTTCTCAGCTGGCTTTCACCCTGTCCAATGGGTTTACCTATATTGAATACTATTTGTCAAGGGGTATGCACATCGATGATTTTGCCCCCAACCTTTCGTTTTTCTTTTCCAACGGCGTTGATCCTGAATATGCAGTTATAGGCAGGGTTGCCCGCAGGATTTGGGCGAAAGCGATCAAATACAAATATGGAGGGAATGATCGATCTCAAAAACTGAAATACCATATCCAGACTTCTGGCCGTAGTTTGCACGCGCAGGAAATATCGTTTAATGATATCCGTACAACCCTGCAGGCATTGTACGCCATATATGACAACTGCAATTCGCTGCACACCAATGCCTACGACGAAGCCATCACCACACCCACGGAAGAAAGTGTGCGCAGGGCCATGGCCATTCAGCTCATCATCAACCACGAGCTGGGGCTTGCCAAAAATGAAAATCCATTACAGGGCTCTTTTATCATAGAAGAACTTACCGATCTGGTAGAAGAAGCGGTATTGATGGAATTTGACCGCATCACAGAGCGGGGAGGTGTATTGGGAGCCATGGAAAGCATGTACCAAAGAGGAAAGATCCAGGAGGAATCGCTTTATTATGAAACCCTGAAACACACGGGAGAGTATCCCATCATCGGTGTGAATACCTTCCTTTCCAAAGATGGTTCTCCTACCCTTATCCCCGGAGAGGTGATCAGGGCTACCGAAGAAGAAAAACTTCGACAGATTCAAACATTAGAAGCCCTGAAAGAAGCCAATAAAAGCCATTCGGAACAAAAGCTAAACCAATTAAAATTGGCGGCGGTCAAAAACCAAAACCTTTTCGATGAACTGATTGAGACCGTGAAAAGTTGCAGTCTGGGTAGTATTACCCATGCCCTTTACGAAGTAGGTGGTCAGTACAGAAGAAACATGTAAGCAATCACCCTAACAATAAACAAGATTATTATGACCAACCCAGTCAATCCGCAGTGTTACGAAGCCTTACACGAAAAATTTCAATACCTTCTGGAAGATGAGTTGATCAGAGAAATCTGTCAATTCGGACAGATGAATAAGTATAGACCGGATACCACCATCATCGACATAGGTGAAAAAATCAACGCCATGCCGCTCATCGTTTCCGGTGCCATCAAGGTGATGACGGAAGATGAGGAGGGCAATGAGCTGTTGCTGTACTACCTGGAATTGGGCGATACCTGTGCCATGACTCTCAACTGTTGCGCCAAGGCTTCCAAAAGCAATGTGAGGGCTATTACGGATGATTTCACCGAAATCCTGTTCATTCCTATGGAAAAAATTGATGAGTGGATGGTGAAATACAAATCATGGAGAAATTTTATCATCGACAACTACAGCATGCGACTCAATGAGATGCTCAGGGCTATCGACAATCTGGCATTCAACAACATGGAGGAAAGGCTTTTTAACTACCTTACCGAAAAAGCAGCCATCACCCGAAATAAGGAGATAAAAATTTCCCATTATCAAATTGCCAATGATCTGAATTCATCGAGGGTGGTAATATCCAGGTTGATGAAAAAACTGGAAGACGATGGTAAAGTAAAACAAGGAAGGAACGTAGTAGAAATGCTGTAATCAGACTTCCTTCGACTGGATGATGTATTCCAGATCGACATTTTCTTCGATGAGCTTAATGGCTTTCTGCACTTTCCATGGGGTATTCTGGTTGATTTTTACCTCAATTTTGGAAATTTTGATAACGGCTTCATAAGTATCAAGGTCTGTCCTAACCACAGGGATCTGGTTGTCGTTGATGTACTTCAATACCGACTCATCCAGTGGTTTGTTTCCAGAAATTACGATGCCAGAGAGGGGGCAATGATCGATGTGAAACAGGTTCGACAACCAGGTGATTTTATCGATGGCATCCTTGATGCTGTTGGTTGACACCACGAGCAACAAATCCTCAGAACTTTTCAATTCCTTGAGTTCGATCAATGAACCGGCCAGGATTCCCCCAACCCTGTTGGAGTCCATGTTTTCAAAATGGATGATCTCCGAACGAATCGTTTCCGCTATGGTACGAATGATCGGGAATGCCAGGGTAGGATCGTAAGGTATCAGTCCAAGCAGGGGAATATTGTTGGCTTCCATCCACTTGCCAACGTAGTGTTTTACTTTTTCGAGTTTATCCGGCATTACCTTGTTGATAATGACCCCAATGATTTCTACCTGTTCTTCCCTAAATAGAGAAGTACACATATTGAGCATATCGATGGTACTACCGATGCCTCCTTCTACAATCATGATCACACCGGCTTCGAGCATCTTGGCCACCCTTGCATTGGAAAGACCCACGACACTGCCTACACCGGGGTGCCCTGTACCTTCATATATAACTACATCGTGGCGATCTTCCAGCACTCTTTTGGCATTGAGTACCTGGTTGATGAGGAATTCCGGATCCGGATTTTCGAGGTATTTTTCAACGGCTCCCTGACCCAGGATGACAGGGCTGTGAACCTCCGGTATGATTTGAAAATGGATGAGGTCGGCAAAAAGAATGGTGTCCTTATCTACTTTGTAATTCTCAAAGTTAAGGTGTTTCTGTCCGACAGGCTTACTATAACCCACATTGAGGCCCTTTCGCACAAAACTGGAAACGAGACCTAAGGTAGATGTAGTCTTGCCTACATGCTGGCTGGTGGCAGCCACATATATACTCTTAAATTTCAAAGCCCACCATTATTGGATAACAGGTGCGCTGTTGGAGGGATGGTGGTAGATGTAAATCAATAAGATGATGAACAAAATGATGCCCAACATTATTTTGCCAAATGTGGCACCTTTTTTACCAAAATTTGAAGATTGACCTGACATGGTTCTCAATTTAACCCTGCGAAATTAAAAAAAAATGATCAATTCCCAAAACGAAGCCCTATTTGGAGAATAATTCCCTTACTTTTTGACTGAAAGCCAACAAATTCAACTCCTGGTGGGGAGCGGCCAAAATCTGCATATTTACGGTTTTTCCCTTGTAAAATACAGGAACTGAAATGGCAGGTAGTCCGCCCAAACTTGCCAAAACGGTGTACACATCAGAAAAATAAATTTCCAAAGGATCTGCAGGTTGATACTCCACCGGCCAGGGTCCCGAGGCTGTGACGGGCAAAACGATGAAATCCGACTTTTGCAAAATGGTTAAGAGGCTTCTTCTCAGCTTTTGTCTCACCCTTTGTGCTTTGGTATAGTAGGCGTCAAAATAACCTTCGCTCAGCACAAAAGTGCCCAGCATAATGCGTTTTTTGACCTCCGTCCCAAAACCTTTTGTCCTTGAAATCTTGTACATCTGATCCAGGGTTTTCGCTTCCTCAGACCGGTAACCATACCTCACACCGTCATACCGACTCAGATTGGTACTCGCTTCAGCTGTGGTTAAGATATAATAGCAGGGAATGAGGGCGTCCCTCTCATCGAAGTTTTCGTAGGAAACGGGCCACGAATGGGAAAGTTGGCTGATGACCTGCCCCACCTCATCGGTGAATTCATTGCCGATTGGGAAAAAATTGGAAAGCGTAGATAATTTATAAGACCGGGCAGGTTCAACGGCAAAATCTTCGGTGGCAGAAACCGTGGAATCGAAAGCATCAGGACCTTTACTCACATGATAAGCCAGCTCTATGTAACTGAGCTCCCTGGCTATAAAGCCCAGTTGATCAAAAGAAGAAGCATAGGCAATGAGGCCATGTCTCGAAATTTTGCCATAACCCGGTTTAAAACCCAAAAGATCACAAAAAGCGGCCGGTTGACGGATGCTGCCCCCTGTATCCGTGCCTATGGCCAGATGGCAGGCACCTATCTGGACGGAAACAGCTGCACCCCCACTCGATCCACCGGCTATCTTTTGCGCATCGGCTCCGTTTCTCACCGGACCATATACGGAATGAGTGCTGGCGGAACCCATACCAAATTCATCGCAATTGGTAGTGCCAATGATAATCGCGTCTTCTTTCAACAATCGTTCAACGGCTGTGGCCGAAAATGGACTCACATAACCCCTGAGTATAGCCGATGCGGCACTAACGGGTCGGTCCGCAATGCAGATATTGTCCTTTACAGAAATGGTTATACCATAGAGCAAACCCTTTTCTCTGCCATTGGCTATTTCACGATCAATGCGCTCTGCCTCTGCCAAAGCGTTGTCTCTAAAGAGGTGGACGAATGCATTGAGGTGGACATTTTCCTCAGCACGCTGCAGGTGTTGCTCTACCCAATCAGCGAGACTTACATCTTCTGGCTTGGGGCATAAAAAAGTTTTGTGCGGGTTTTTACTCATGATTTCATGCGATTGACCAACTGGGGTATCGTCATTTCTTCCTGCTCTCCGGAAACCATATTTTTCAGCATTACGGTTTGTCTGCTGATTTCATTGGAACCGATAATGGCTACGTTGGGAATGCCCCTTTTGTTGGCATAATTCATTTGTTTGTTCATGGGTCGGGCATCCGGGTAGACATCACAACTGATTCCTTCTGCCCTAAGCACCGAGGCTGTCTGAAAGGCATAGATCAGGGCATCATTATCAAAACTCAGGAAAATCAATTTAATGGCCTCATCAATCTCTTTGGGAAAGCTGTTGAGTTCTACCAAAACATCATAGATGCGCTCTGCACCCAGGGAGACACCTACGCCCGAAACACCTGCCAGGCCAAAGGAGCCCGTGAGGTTGTCATATCTTCCGCCGCCACCTATCGACCCCATCTTTATATCAGGGTGTTTTTGGGTATCTACTTTTACTTCAAAGATACAGCCCGTGTAATAACTCAGGCCTCTGGCCAGGGTAATATCAAAGACGAGGTCATCCACCGTTGTACCTTTCAAAAAAGCAAACACGCGTTCGATCTCTTCCAGTCCTTTTTTGCCTGACTCACTGCTCACAAAAGCCGGGTTTGCTTTTAGTTCATCGATGCTTTTTACCGCAATCAAAGAAAGCACCGTCTGGATTTGTTCTTCCAGTAAACCCCTGGCCTGCAACTCAGCGGTAACGCCACTCAAGCCAATTTTATCCAACTTGTCGATGGCTACCGTCATATCTATAAACTTATCAGCTATGCCGGCTGCTTCAGCAATACCCAGCAGGATTTTTCGGTTGTTGATGAGGATATTCACCCCAATGCCCAGCTGTTTGAATATCTCATGGTAGATGGAAACCAGTTCTGCCTCATACAGCAAAGATTCGCTGCCCACCACATCCACATCGCATTGATAAAACTCCTGGTACCTGCCCTTCTGGGGCTTGTCGGCCCTCCATACCGGCTGGATCTGGTACCTCTTGAAAGGAAGTTGGATTTCATTTTGATTCATCACCACAAAGCGGGCAAAAGGTACAGTCAGATCGTATCGCAAACCCCGTTTGGAAATGGATCTGACCAGTGCATTGGAATCGCGCTGTTCAAGGGCAGTTTCGTTGGCTTCTTTCAGGTAATCGCCATTGTTGAGCACTTTAAAAAGGAGTTTATCCCCTTCATCGCCATATTTGCCCAGCAGAGTATCCAGGGCTTCCATGGCCGGAGTTTCTATGGGTAAAAAACCATACTTGCGAAATACATTTTCTACCACATCAAAGATGTAATTCCTTCTGTTTACCTCCGCGGGTAAAAAGTCTCTGGTCCCTTTGGGTAGTGCCGGTTTTGCCATATAATTCTGATGATTTCGCACAAATATACGACAATTTGAGCTACACCATCAGCGTGCTTATGCCCCCTTTACCTATGCTTTAGGCTAACTTTACACCCCAAATTGAGAAAGATGGTGATTGAGGTGTTTGTAAAACATATTGTTCCACTCGGTGGTAGTCATTTTGCCAAAAGACAGAGACTCCTTGCCTTCAAAATGGGCAGGACCCAGGTCAACGCATTTTTCTATGTATTGGATAAGTCTGCTTTTTTCTTTTTCAAAATCTCTTTCTCCTGTAATCAAAAAGGCAGGGGCGGTGCGGATATTTTTGGCGTAGGGCACCTCATTGACAACACCTTGTTTTACGAATGACTTCAGCATCCAACGCATGAAAAAATTGGGCTTTGGATGTTTGTTTTCAAAAGTCATTTCATAGGCCACATTGCAGTGGGCCAACATTTGCGATACGTTCATCTTTCCCCATTGTGCCGGGGTAGCAGGTGTAAGATTTTGTATTCTTGTGATGACGCCCCTGGCAACGTCTTGGGTAAAAATATTGGGTAATGCCATGATGCTGATGATTTTGACCAAAGGTAGGAATTTTTCAAATAGCGGTCAATTTGTGGGGTTTTAGACCCATTTTCTGGAAAAAAAATGCATCTTTTTCTGTTTTTCAAGGTTTTATTTGACACAAAAGTGACAATGGGCAAAGCCTTGAAAGTGTAAATTTGCACCCTGTTAGTATGATCAGCCATTATAAAGTAATCACTTTTACACACCATCAGGTAGATGTTTCCAGCATTGGACAATACCAGATCGTGGAAGATGAGACCCATCAAGGTACCGCAAGACTGAAAGAAGCGTTGGCCCTGGAAGAGTTTATGTACCTCAGCACCTGCAACCGGGTGGCATACGTTTTTTATACCCATCAGACGGTGGATGTCGATTTCATTGTCAGACTGTTGAAAACGGCCAATCCCGGTCTTGCACCGGAAGCCATGGACCAGATCGAAAAATACGTTGCCCTATACGAAGGATTGGAAGCCATCCAGCATCTTTTTGAAGTGGCGGGTTCCATTGACTCCCTGGTAGTAGGAGAAAGCGAGATTTTCAGACAATTCAGGCTTGCCTACCAGATGGCACTGGAAGCCGGCCATACAGGCGACAACCTTCGTTTGTTGGAAAACATGGCGGTTCAGGTAGCGAAACGCATATACTCCCATACCCGCATCAATGAAAAACCCCTTTCCATTGCCGCATTGGCAGGCCAAAGTATCCTTGAAAAGTTTTCCTCACCGGATGCCCATATTGTGCTGGTTGGAGCGGGTGAAACCAATACACTGGTAGCCAGATTTTTGCACAAACACGGTTATCGACACTTTTCCATTTACAACCGCAGTGAAGAAAACGCCCAGCGCCTGGCCGCAGAAATTAATGGTAAGGCTCTGACACTGGATAAGTTGGGAGCCGTAGGAAAGTTTGATGCCATGGTAGTCTGCACGGCTTCCCAACAAGCCATTGTCGATGCTGCGCTTTATCAAAAATGGCAAAAACCGGTCACAGGAAGTTTTTACCTCATTGATTTGTCAGTTCCCAACAACATAGCAACCGAAGTTGCCGTGCAGCCGGATGTAACCTATACCGCTATAGATGAGCTGAGAGCCCTGGCAGATCGCAACCTGAACTTTCGCCGACAGGAAATTTCTATTGCCAAAACCATTGTAGATGAGGCAGTTGAACAATTCCAAACCCTATACATGGAGAGGCAGGTTGAACTCGCACTGGCCGATTTACCGGAAGAAATTAAAAAGGTGAAAGAAAAAATGACCCAGGAGGTATTTCGCCAAAAACTCGACCATTTTTCAGCCGAACAACAGGAAATTGTAGAAGAAATGCTGAATTATATGCAAGCCAAATGCATTGGCATTCCCATGAAAATGGCAAAAAAAACGATTAAATTCTGATCTTAAGGGAACATTGTAAGCCTGTAGGCGTTTGTAATTTATTGTCCCGAACCCAAGCACCACTATATGCAACAAACCAAACAAAAGCTCAACTTCAGTGTCTTGTGGAAGGTAATAGCCATGGCAAGACCCTACAACCGGCTTTTTATTATCTGTTTGGTGCTTGCGGTGATCCTGGCCCCGATCAGCAGTTTTCTTCCTTACATCGTTAAAAACATTGTTGACCACCACATTGTAGCGGGCGACTTGAACGGACTGCTTTTGATGTGTGGCTTGTTTTTTTTGGTGCTCATTGCCAATGTAGTGATGCGCTATTTTTTCATGTATTTGCTGGCAGAATTGGGCCAAAATGTACTTCGCGACCTAAGGGTTAAGGTTTTTAACCACATTACCCAATTGAGATTGCGCTATTTTGACCAAACGCCCATTGGAACTTCCACCACGCGAACCATCAACGATATTTCGGCCATCAACGAAGTGTTCACACAGGGCGTCATCACCATACTGGCAGATCTTCTAGCTGTCTTGACCGTGTTGGGCATCATGTTTTATACGAGCTGGAGGTTGACTTTGATTAGTTTGGTAACCCTGCCCCTGCTGGTTTGGGCTACCTATATTTTCAGTAAAAAAGTGAAAGACTCCTACGAAAGGGTGCGAAGCAATGTGGCCAGAATGAATGCCTTTTTGCAGGAAAGAATCACCGGCATGCGCATTGTGCAAATTTTTAATGCCGAAAAACAAGAAGCCGAAAAATTCAGGGTTATCAACCGGGATTATACCTCTGCCAACCTGGATTCTGTTTTGTACTACAGCATCTTTTTTCCGGTAGTGGAATTGATTTCTGCCATCTCCCTAGCATTGATGGTATGGATTGGCGCAGGTGCCTACCTGGAAGATAAGGTAAGTTTTGGAGCCCTGGTTGCCTTTCCGCTTTATCTGGATTTGTTGTTCCGTCCTGTGCGCATGGCTGCAGATAAATTCAATACGTTGCAGATGGGCCTTGTGGCAGCGGAGAGGGTTTTCAAACTCATTGAGAGCGATGAAATCATTCCCAACCAGGGAAAAGTGGTCAAAGATCACTTGAAAGGCAAAGTCGAATTCAAAAAAGTAAGCTTTGCCTATGATGAGGAAAACTATATTCTGCACGACCTTGATTTTACTATCCAACCCGGCCAGACCATGGCATTGGTGGGAAGCACAGGTTCCGGCAAAAGTACCATCATCAACATCATGAACCGCTTTTACGATATCCAGAAAGGACAAATCCTCCTGGACGATATTGATATTCGCGATTACGAACTCAATGCACTGCGCCAACGCATTGCCATCGTGCTGCAGGATGTTTTTCTTTTTGACGGTACCGTATATGAAAATATTACCCTCAAGGACACGAGCATCAGTCTCGAAAAAGTGCAGGAGGCAGCCAAAATCATTGGAGCAGATGAATACATCAACAAGTTGCCCAATGGCTACCAGTTTATGGTTACAGAGCGAGGATCCAACCTATCGGTGGGGCAGCGACAACTCATTTCATTTGTAAGAGCCCTGGTCATTGACCCGGATATTCTGATCCTGGATGAGGCAACCAGCAGTATTGACACGGAAACCGAACTGGTCATTCAGCATGCCATTGAAAAACTGATCGAAAAAAGAAGCAGCATCATCATCGCTCATAGATTATCCACCATCCGCCATGCCGACTTTATCCTTGTCATGGACCAGGGTAAGGCCGTAGAAGCAGGTAGCCACGAAGATCTGCTGGAAAAGCCGGGAGGACGGTACAAAGAACTATACGATATGCAGTATGCCAGTCTGACCACCTCATCGGAATTATGACGCCACTCATCGAAATTTCAATCCATTTTTGATTTTTTTCAGGATATCTTTGTTTATTAATTTAAAAAAATGACTGTTTATAAAGAATTCAGTTTTGGTGGCAACCAACGTCCTATGGGAAATTTTGGCCCCATCATTGGTTTAATCTTGTTTTTGGTACTTGCCTATTTTGTCATCAAAGGACTTTTTACCGTGCTGGCCATTGCCGCTCCTTTTTTATTGTTGCTGGCTGCTATATTGGATTACACGGTAATCATCGATTATGCCAAATTCATCTTTAAGATGCTCAAGGAAAATCCCATCTTTGGGCTGGTAGCCATTGTTTTGACCATTGTAGGTTACCCGGTTGTGTTCGGATATTTGTTTGCCAAAGCCTGGATGCGCAGAAGGGTAAAAAGATACGGAGAGCAGGTACAAAAAGAAAGAAACCGATACGACGAATACGAGGAAGTCAAAACCCAAAAAGAAGAGGAAGAAGATTTCCTCATCTTACCCAAGGTGGAGAAGCCTGTAGAAGTAAAAAAACCTGGAACTGAATCGGATTACGACAATTTGTTTAAGTAAAAGATCATTGGCGGTTGTTGGTATTCACAACTGTTGATTCGGTAAAATTACTCTGAGCTCCGCGATCGTCCATTGCTTTAATGCGGTATTTTATTACATCTCCTTTTCGGTAAGGCACATCCATAAATGAAGAAGCATTTGCCACCACTTTATGCGTCAGCCATGGCTGGTCATTGACTGATCTGTAAATAGCTGTTTTGGTTGAAGCAGCCGGATTTTTCCAGGACAAGGTTACAATTCTTTTGATTGTATCTACAGAGGCTTGAAAGTTTTGGGGAATGTCCAATTTTTTATTTTCAAATGCCTTTAAAGAGAGTGTTGATATGCGGTCAGACTGTAGTCCGGCGTCATCAACAGCATACAAGGTATATTCGTATTTTTTACCCCCTATGATTTTTGTATCGGTATAGTTTGACGTTGACGGCCGTGGTCCACAACGGTATATTTCGATGAAGACCTCTTCACCCTCACTTCGCCTCATAAGCACATTGTATTTGACATCGTGAGAGCCACTGTTGGCCCATTGCAGATGTACGCCCTTATCATCGACGATTGAACGTTGGAATACCGGTGAGGTAGGTGGTACTTTATCGGGTTTGGATAGTGTAATCATTTCAGAATACCCCGAATAATTAAACCGGTGATCGATGGCCACCACCTTGTAATGAATTTGTTCGGTCAACACATTGAGTGGAATGGTATCCCTCCAAAATGTATCCTGCAAGGGTTTGTCTGTGCGGTTGATAAAGGTATGGCGAGCATTGTTGGCATAGTGGACAAAATAGCCTTTCAAATCCACCTCACCGCCCTTTTTCCAGCGCAGGGTCACTACCCCATTTGTATCTACATTGCCCTCAATTCCTGTTGGTGGTAGCGGAGGTATGCTGTCGATGATGGTGCCGTACTGAGGCATGGTCACATTGACGTTGTCCTCATGGTCGATGACCGCAATCCAATAATAGTTGTTGATGTTTTCATTGCAGGTGGAATCAATATAGGAACGCACATTGCCCGGAAGTATTTTAGGTGTAATTTCTACAAATTCCTTTTGCTGTTCATTGCTCTTGGAAATTCGAAACCCCTTAATGTCCTTATCTGATTCATTTACCTTCCAGGATATTTTCATCATGGCGTTACCCAGATAATCCAATCGTACATCGTACGGAGCATCGGGCGCTGTGCGGTCCCTGCCCATGGCTTTCACCGCTGCTGACTGAGGCCCTTTACCGGCAAAAGAAGTAAGACCTTCTATCTTGTACCAATAAGGCTGGTAGTTTGACGCCAATGAATCCTTGAATATAAAATGATGTACATCTTTGAAACCCACTCGAGCTGTGGGATGTGGCGTTATCTTTTGCCATGACTTTCCCTCATCTGATGAGCGGTAGATATAAAAGCCCGTATAAAAGTTTTTGTAATAATCTCTGTTCCACTTGAGCTCGATGGCATTTTCTCCCTCTCTGACTTCAATGTTTTCAATGGCAGGATAAGTCTCCTCTTCAGCATTGGAAATAGAAACATCCTGTAGCAGGGGGTCATTGTTGCAACTAATGCGGTATAAGTACCGCAGGCCTCTTACAGCGGTTTTATCTTCATACCGCAACGCCGCAGCCAATCCGGCGTGTCGGCTGAATTCACAAGACAACAGACAGGCGGCATGCAGGTTGGTCAGCTGGTCTGCTTTATCCATCATATTTTGTGGACTCAGTGCTTCCCCGTTGACGGCACCATGAACTGCCTGGCCGGCTACCATCAGAAATGTATCTGTGGTATGCTCCAAAACCAAAGCTCTCCATTTATCCAATGATATGGGTTTAAGCTGGCTTTCGATTACTTCCCATTTGCCGGTACCCTGATCACCGTTTTGCAAGGCACGCTCGATTTTATACCCATAAAAATTGCCCTCACGCCATTTGCCGGGTGATTGGGGAGCCCAGCGAAGAATCATACCCATTTCATTAGAATAGGCTGTGGTAAGCACCAAATGTTGCACATGAGAGGTATCGGAAGTTATATCGTCTTGCGCATAAGAATTGGGCACACCCACGAATGACAATATCAAAAGGCAAACCAAATTATATATTCTATTCATCTTTATCGGTTATAATCTGAAAACAAACGGACTCACAGAACCCAAAACATCGTTTCCATTTTCATCCGGAAATAAATATTGTAAGCCAATGGTTTGAGTGCCTTTGGTCCAATTCATGTGCCTGATCTGGTCAGTCAGCCGGGATCTGTTTATGTGTTCATCAAAAAATCTCTTTTGAGCTGCTGTCATAAGTTCATAAGTAGTAATCAAAGAAGACCCTACATTGCTTCGAATGGTAGTAAGGGAGTGAGCAAAAATCATGGCTTCTCTTCTCAATTCTTTGTAATGATCTGTGCCGGACACCGTTGGTTCGTACCTCAAAACTGTGGTAAAATTTCGGCCGGACAAGGCAGGCAAACCCAGTCCGCTAAAACCGGTAAGTAAAGGCACATTGATCGTGGCTCCGCTGCTATTGACTAACGTGGTAAATGCACTATTGATTTGATCCTGTGTCAGTGGTTGCTTGTGGTATGAATTGCTGGCAAAGCCTACCGAACGATCGTAAATACGCATAGGACTGATGGCCATTATATTGGGACAAAGCACTGTTGAACCCGGATTCGTGGCTGTTGTTCTGCGGATGATATCAGCTCTTTCCAGGAGCATGCGGCTATAGGTCTGCGTAATGCGGGGAGCTACAATCTCACGCAAGTAAGAATTGACCGGCACTGCTGTGGGGGCAGGTGTTCCGTCTAAAACATCGGGCACCGGCTGGAGGAAAAATCTCACCCTGGGCGTAAATTGTTTATCTGCCTGAGCAATTACTTTAAAACTATCTGCATCGGTCCATTCAAAACTTTCATTCATCAGCTTTTCAACCCTGGCCAATTCATACCCGAAGGTAACAATCGAGCTTGTCCAACCGGGTTGTTCAGCCACTACCTTTTCCGCAAGTCGATTGTATTTGGAGGTTTTGAAAAAATAGGCATACAGTTCTTTCTCATAAGCATTGACTTTTCCTCTGGGCAGTGATATCCTTTTAAATTGGTTGGATTGAATGGTATTACTCCCTATGGTAGCAGCGAAATTGAAAATCTGTAGCGATGTGTTAATCGTGGCAGGGTTTATCAATGGTCCCGTTACAGCGCCCAAAGCAGCTCCTCCACCCGGTATATTCATCGCTTCATGGGGCCTGTCTTTCCTGATGATCTGAACACAGTACAATTTATCGTTTTGCAATTGATCAACTGTAAAAATCACCCCTCTTTCTCCTCTCATAATTCGAATGGGGGATTGAAAAACATTGCCGTCTCCATCGGTAAATCGGGCAAAAAAGGTGGTGGTTACATTGCTCACATCCCCTTCCCTCAGGAAAGAATTATTGGCCCTTTTGCATCTTACATAACCTTCATTGGCCCGCGTTTCCGATTTAAGAAAGTGCTGTTGATTTATGTAGGGATAAGTAAAAGACAGATTTTCGTCAACGATTTTATCGGGTTCAGGACCGGTTGTAAATTCATGAATCCTCTCCTCGCGAAATACGCTTCCACCGGAGGTAAGGTCTCTGCCGTTTTCCCTGATCCTTGCTTCTACGCGTATAGAATGTCTCGCATTGGCCCGAAGCACATTGAGGGGTGCAAAATCATATACACGATTGTTTTCAGACCAGCTTCCCGTGCCGGTCAACAAAGCCGAACTGCCTGCTCTTTTAAGTTCAAATGCATACATATAGGGCTGTAATCTTCGTATTATGGGAGGATCGGTGGCAGAAACATACTCTTCAATTTCAAAGATTCTGTTCATCTCCATTGAAAATGCGGCAGAAGCGTTGGTATACACAGATACTTCAGTGGCACCATTGGCGGGCGTCACATCCTGAATAAGCGTTAATCCTGCAAAAGGATTGCCCGTTACAGGCGAACAAACCGTACCTGCTTCAAAGGTAAAATTGCACCTGCCTTCTGCCAATCCCTCGCATACATTGTAATAAAAACTACCCCTGCCGGAAACCCATTCCGGATTGGGCAAACCACCCTTGAGTATCATTGCTGCACTCGCTTCGAAAATGGTGGCTTTGATTTCGGTAACAAACAAATTAATTTTGATGCCAAAAGCACCTTCTATTCCTGCATAAAATTGTCCTGTTGCGTACCAGCCATCGATGCCGGGAACTCTGTCAGATCCTGCACATCTTCGGTCGGCTTCGGGAGTAGCATGTGTAACATTGATGTCACATCCCATTACGGCGCCCAGATTGAAAAAGAATGGAAAAAGTTCAATATCACCGGTACTCATGGCCATTGAAATACCAAAGGCAAATCCGGTTCCTAAAGGAATGGATGGTCTGGGCTGACCTTCCAATAGCGAGTGTACATCACCCTCCAGGCTTGAAAAATCCGATTCAGGTTCTATACCCTTTTCAAAAATTCGCACAAAAGCGGAATCGGGTTCGGGCAAGGTTACGGGGATTTCATGGCCTATCATCATATAATTGGTAATGCGCATCAGCTCAATATCGCCCAAGCTCAACCGTACGCCACATCTGTTGGTTGGACTTCCCATGTGAAAATACCACTTGTCAGGACCGACGTAAAAATTGGCCCAGACCAGCGCGTTTTCTGCTGTCCACCCGGGAGGAGGATTAGGGATTGAACCCAGTCCTGTCAATACCGGAAATTCATAAGGCACTTTTACTTTCACAAAAAACTGGCCGTTAAAGGTAGTGGGACCCCCAATCGGAGAATTGAGTGTCATACCCACATATCCTGCAATAGGACTGTTGTCCTGCCTTCCAATGGTGGATACAGAAATACCATCTGTCATTACCCGGAAAGAACCTTTAAGGTCGAGTAAGGTAAGTCCATGAGAAAAACTAAACTCTGCCTGCAGCTGGACATCCAGGTTATAGGCCTTACCATTGTCATTAGACCCCAGGATTACCTTAAATTTTAAACCCAGATCCGTGTCAAAATGGGGTTCATAACTTACACCGGAAGGTGCCCTTGTGCCACTGGATGCCAAGACCGAACTTCCGGATGGCAAATCAGTAGTCATGTGCATGTGGTGGTAAAAACCGCCTCCCAAGCCGTACAATGATATGCCCGAAAACAAGGTAATGCCCGGCGTTAGTACCACAGTACCATCCACATAAAAATATGAAAACCACTCCCGGGTATTATAGGTCAAAGCCCCCGGCAGCTTCCTGCATCCAAAATCGGCATTGATATCGATACCTACATCGATGCCCAATTTCATTTCCAATGTCAGCCCTCCTTTCACGCCTTCGTCGATGGCCGTTTTATAAAATTCCAGGTAGCCGGCCAGTTTCACATCAGAGGCTTCAACCCTTAGGTCTATTCTATCGAGGTTCACACCGGTAAGATCAAAGCGCTGTGGTGATGACAACAAATCCATGTTGATCAGCAAAGATATTTTAGCAGCTGCTGAGAAACCACCATCTCCACCGGTCAGTGTCAGTCTGGGTTGGATGGTTATTCTGTCATTGGAAAAACTAAAATGATCCAGGCCTATCGGAAAACCCGACATGGTGGACTCGGATTCTGAAGACAATACCATCCATGATGGGTAGGGGTCTTCTTCATAATGAAAGCCTCCTCCTCCGGATGATGGGCTGCGCGACAAACCTTCCATGCCGGTAAGTGAAAAAGCAAAATCTGTGGTGTCAAAACCTGTCTCCGAGTTGATCCTCAAATTCTCAATTACAATTTGAGGCAGAGATACGGATGAAGGCATGGATTGGCCACTGGGCAGGTTGCTGTTTCCTATGCCCAGACTTGCACATAAATTGGCTTCTATGTAGTTTTCACTGCCCAATGATGCTTTTACATAACTGTCATTGCGTATTACGGCCTGCGCCATCGAGATGGGAATCCGGATATTTTCAACCGGTCTCACAGAAATGACAAAATTAAAGGAATCCCTGCGGTGCTGCAATTCTGCCTGGTAGAGCATGTACTGGGTCTCTTCAGCGATGGGCAGTCCCAGCTTGCCATTGAAACCAGCTCTTCTGAAATTGTTTTGTAAGATATCAAAATAGATGGTATCCAGTGAGGCAGCCCAACCGTTAAAATTGCCATCGCCATCCCATCGAAGAACATTTTCTGCTCTTGCGCTAAAGGTAATACCTGTATTGTCAATAAACATATTTCTCAAGGCAAAGGTCAGTCTGTTTCGGTCAGGTCCCTGCAATCTTTCCGGACTTCTTACCGAAAGTTCCTCCATAAAAAAGCCCTTCCAGGTATTTACCATGGCTCCTTCCGCAAGGGCTGCATGTTCGTAATGAGGGGGAAGAGCAGATCTGAAATTGGCAGGATTTTCCAAATCCGATAAGTCGATCCAAACATTGTGGCCCGGCTGAAATCCCCAGCCTTCGGCACCGGGAATCTGGAATGCATCCATATCCATGCGGATCATGATATTGCCACCTCGGGTAAACCTGCCTCCAAATCTGGCTTCGACCTGACCTGAAGGTAGTATCTGACCGGCCGCATTCTCCGGTAACATCCATTCGCGCGTAAACCTCACGGCACCCACCAGGTTAAGCGCTCTGAAACCATCGCAATCCCATTCAACGGAAGTGATGTTCAAAGGATCCGAAGTGCCGGCGGCTCCTTTGATCCTGAATTCATTGTCATTGCCCATGGGAAAGACCTGATCCTGGGGCAGGTACAAACGAACATCATTGCCAAAGCCATTGCGCGTAATACACACCTGCGCTCCCAAGGAAACAAAACCATTTACCACTTCCAGATTGGGCAACTTGATATTTACCACCAGATCCATGGAAGCAGAATCTTTGATGATTTTTATATTGGTAATCCCGATTATTATTTTACTGCCCGAAATATCCTTGTCAATGCCAATGGGCAATGAAACGGTTGATCCGGAAGAAAGCAGGCTTAATAATTTACCACCGGCCTCAAGCCCTGCCTCCATGGCATCAGCCGAAGTTTCATCCATGCTCAGCAATCGGCCCAGGCCTGAAATATGCTCGCTCATCGGGATGGCAGTTTCGATCACGGGAATGATGCTACCACCTATCATCTGGCGGGAAGCATTGATCTGAATCGATGTAAAATTGACCCGTAAACGGATGTTGTTGAGAAAAGGTAAGGTAACGGTGCCCTGTCCACTTCCGGATCCTGTCAGGTTTTCAACATTTACATCAAAACCGGCTGCCGTAAATGTACTGCCTTCGGTTAAACTACCGGCAGCCACAGTGCTGGTCAATGCAGGAAAAGTACAAGGCGAAGCACATTCACCTTCACTGCTTTCTTCTTCAGCAACAGGAGGACTGCCTGCTTCCAGGGTAAACTCCCGAATGCTGCTGCTGTGGTAAAAATCCTGCGTTGCAACATAGATTTTATCGGCATTACCGCCAACCCTCATGGCTGCCATGTCCTGATCCGGATCCTTCAACCATACTACTCTGTAGTAATAGGTACCCGCATCTGCAATATTTTTGGTTCTTTCATTGATAATGTAAATACCCGCCATCAAATCTTCAACAGATGAAAACTGATTGACTTCCACGGCTTCAGTAAAAGATGTTACAATGTCATCCCTTTCGAAATTTCGGGTGCGGGCAACCTGTAGCACCCACCTCTCCTTTACCGGACCATAATAGGTCATATCTTCCACACTGTGACCATGCATTCGAAGCAGATAAAACACATCAGGGAAACTGTTTAAAGGCAATGCTCCATTGTCCCATCGGAATAGAATTTCACCGGGAGCCATGGTATCCTGATGTTCCGGCGTAAACAAGCCGGGCTGGGGCATGCCGCTCACAAATGTATTGTGCATTTCGTATTGAAACCTGCTGCCATTCCGCATGCGCATGCTGGCATTAACGTCTGCAGTATAACTTTTACTTCTTTCCAAAGATGGCGTGGTTCGGGTATCATTCACCATAAACATGCTGGCCCTTTCTTCATTGGCATCAGAGATGCCTCTGTCGAGCAAATACTGTAAAGGTCCTCCGGCACCCCAGGCAAGATCGTCACTGCGGTTATAAATGACGGCAGAAGCCGGGTTTTCCCTGAGACTTACCTCATACTGCAATCTCTGATAATCGGCACAATAGGGATTGAATTTTATGATGAAAGGCATGATGGCATAGGGAATAGTATCGCCATGCGAAGGAAAATAAAAATCGCATAAAGGGGCCGCACATTCCGCTACCTCGGCTTCTTCTTCAATGCAGATATAACCAAGATCTTCCTCATCGTCATCGCCGTACGTTTGGTAATAAAAATGGACAATATTGCTGTTGCCCCGATCCAGAAACATGAGTCTGCCTTCAGGATCAAAAGCGGTAACATAACAGACATACTCATGGCCTTCTACCAGTTGCACATCGGTAAATGGATTGAGGGTAACGGACATGTTGGTTGTTTCTACCTGGTAGGTACCCGCCAAATTCAGATCATAAACTTCGTCTATGTAAAACCCCAGATCATTGAGTGTTGCATCGATCAGGTTGAAGCGGTACTGGATCCGTGTTCGGTCCATGGGTGGTATGCCACTGATGTCATGCTGCCAGACAACATTGAGGATATTTTCTACTACCTCATCATTTTCCGGTAAGACGATCTGTGGTCTTTCGATGTAAGAAATGGTAAACTGAGCACAGCCGGTTGACGGATCTGAAAGCAGTTGTTCGTTTATGTCATAAGCAAAAAAACAGATGGTATAATTTCCTTCGGGTAAAACATGGTGCAGGGTAATGGCCTCCAGCTGTTCGGCACTTAGGTTATTGGTATTTTCAAATCCTCCTGTTGTGCTGCCGAGTGCAGCAATCTGATTGCCCGTATACAAAAGGGTTTGACCCGGACCAATGGGAATGGGTGCCCCCAAATAACCGATACTGGCTTCAATGCCGGCAGGACCCGTAATACGGGCTGAGATTCTGAATTGGTAGGACGATGCTGACGTGTTGTTGATGTTGATGAATACGTTTGTAAGATCATCCAGGTAATAATCCAGATCGGTAGGGTACGGTGGGTTGATGGTTGTATTGACAGACAACTGAGCTTTGATGCCGTGAATGAAAAACAGCATAACAACAACTATGGATACTACGATGTAGTTATAATTTTTTACCATCCTTCGCCTTTTGAAAAAATGAATAAATAAGGTTGAGCGACCACCTGAGTTCTCTGTATTTTACTGCCTGAATAGATGCCCTGTCCAAATATGAAACCATGAATTGCAGATTGGATGCCTTGTTGAAAGCGAGGCCGGACTGCATCGAAATATTCATGCTGTGCCCGTCTGCAACATTGTTCCAGGAGAGATTGTAGTAACCTGTATTGATGGTGAAAAACAAGCCCGACTTTTCCCACCTTTTGCGCAAACTTATGTTGCCACCCAATCTTGCTGTATTCCTGAGATTAAACTCCTCATCAACTTTTAACAGGTTCACTCCAAAACCCAGTTTTGATAGGATCCTATCGTAAGCCCAATTCATCGAAAGCGTGGTTGTCTTGCCATCGCGGTTGTCTATCTCAACCGGGCTAACATCGGTGATGGAACTTTGATTATAGTTGAATGAAAACTGATGCCTTTGGGTTTTACCGGAGATGCGGTAATAAGGGGTAATGCTCATAACAGCCGTCTGCTGAACCAGACGAAAAGAATCGTTGACGATGGCAAAGCCGGGCGATTGATCGATGGCATAATTGGAATACATGAGCTGCAAACCACCGGAAGTAAAAGGCATGATGGATGCACTCAAATGCATGATGTTGCGGGTGGAGGTGTTTTTCCTTACATTCTTTAAGTTGTTGGTTTGGATACCGTAACTGCCGTTGAAAACAAATTTCTGTTGAAACAATCTCAAGCCTCCATTAACAGTATAATTTTGAACATCGTCGATGATGTAGTGCATACCAAAGCTCGTATAATTGGGATCGATGTGTTTAAATTTAAAGCCCAGGTCAAAAGTTTTCTGCATAATGCGCAAGGAAGCGTCATAAGCAAGGTTGGCGCGGGTGGTAGCATTGGTGGTGAGGTACGGGCTCAGATACTCCTTTATATCTTTCGATCTTTTATCTTGCAGAGAATCGGATTTACTCAACTGGTTGTTGGTAACCGTAGATAAATCTCCATTGAATTCAAAGAAAAAGTATTTGAGAAAAGGCATATTGATCCGGGTACCCATCACCAGGTTTTCAGCCGGAGGCAACAAGGTTTTATAAATGGAAGAAGCCTGATCAATTTCATAACTGTCCTTTACTTTTAGGTAATAAATATCCCAAAATCTCCTCTCCTTGCCTATGCCAATTTTTACGCCATGCGCTTTGCGTTTATAATCGCGTATAAGATTGGCATAATAGGCCAACGAATCCAAATTGTAATTGGGTGTCTGGATGTTGCCATACATGGCAGACAACCTGAACATGCCTGGGTTGAGTTCCACACCGGCGCCCAGAAAGGTAATGCCATTGAGAGAGTAATTGCTGAACTGCATGCTGCGGTGTCCGATGTGTACCCTGATCCACTTGTAATATGGACTCACACCAAAACGCACAAAGGGATTGTCAAATCCTGATGAGAACTGACCGGTTCGATAGGTAAGGTGCATGGGCAGCGATATACCTGCAAATTCAAGATTACCCCTTAATGAGGCTACAAAAGCATTGGAATTGATTTTGGCTGTATCCCGCCATTGCGTATTGGCATTGTAGCCCAATGAAAAGGAAGCACTTTTCCGAAATAGATTTCCTTGTCGGAAAGCAGCTATATCCTGTGCGTCTGCCAGGTAAGATAGCATCAAAAGAAAACATAAAAGCCTGGATCTTATGCTCACGATCTGGAATTGATATCGTTGACAATGATATCCATCAGCCATTGAGGAAACCTGCCGGTTGCCCGCAAGGGAACAGGCGCACCTCTGTACATCCGCGGCCAATAGGTTCCTTTGAAATAATACATGATGCCTTGAGCAATTACTTCATCATTGCCACGCGAATCACCGCGGTAGGAAGCAAGGTAATTTCTGAACTGCGTGCCGTGTTCTGCCAGCAAACTTTGAGAAATGCCATATTCACGATCTACAAAATGGCCGACTTCGTGCAGGATGGTAAGTATAGGATCTTCTGACCGAAGGGAAAAAACATCCGGATGAATAATGATATATTCGTATTCAGAATTTTTAACAAAACACCTGCGCGATCCTCCGCCTACAGTTCCGGCAGCCGTTACGTTTTTATTGCCATTTCTGGGGTTTCCAATGCGAAAGTTTCCGGGCACGGCCTCCAGGTAAGCAGTGGGTAAAACAGTGAGTATTTCCTCAATCTTTGCGATCATGGACGGACTGGCATTGAATATTTTAAAGGTCTTGCCATTCACGATGGATGTAGTTTGAGGCCCCCAGCTTTCTTCCACATTTTCCATTTCGCTGTAATCCGATTTGCACACGGTACCTGACCGTCGGCTCAAAAAGATACAGCAAGGGCAACCACTGGCCACACATTCTTCGGTGGTGACTACGGGTCTGGCTTCAGCCGATCTACCCGTTCTTCGCCGGGTAGAAGCAGTCTGTGCATTGACGTCCAGCCAAAATATACACGCGATGATAATAAGTGGCCACTTCATGTTATTTATTTTGCTCGAGAACCTTTATTTTTTGTTCCAATGCCTGAATCTGGGCTTGTTGCTCCTGGATGGCTTTGACCAGCACTGGTATTATTTCTGAATAGTTGACGGCATACATATCCTGGTCGGCACTTGTCTTTCTTCCTGGTTCAACGGTACGATCTGCGGCGGGTTTTCTCACTATTTCCGGAATTACAGCATCCAATTCCTGAGCCAAAAAGCCCAGGTGTGTATGGTTATCGCCTTGAATCCAATGATAAGAGACAGGGTTAAGCTTCATCACTTTTTCCAGAGAAGCGGTAAGGGGTTGAATATCTTTTTTCAATCTTACATCAGAAGATTGATTGAGGCCGGCGGTACTCCATACCTCACTCCATCTAAAAGAACTGGAACCCAGCCGGGTTGTATTGTTGCTCTCGGGTCCGAATTCTGTAGTAGAGTTATAATAACCGACCCTGCTTACTCCATTCAGCCCCAGGGTCACTCCATTGGAACTGCCTATAATGGTTCCGCCGGACGCACCAAAACGCAATTCACTGGAGAGTACCCTAACACTGTTATATTCAATGCCTCCACTGATATTTGTCCATGGATTGGAGTCGTTGTCGGGTGCTGCCTCCCATTGCTGGGTATTAAAAGGGAACCATTTTAGTACAAATCCCTGCGTAGGACTACCCGAAGAAACGTTCCTTCCTTGTAGTTGATTGGCATTCCAAATGGCCGTTGTGTTGGTAGCGCTGATTGTATTCGAGGCAATCGTTATCCCGGTACCCGCTGTATAAGTGCCTGCCGGTCCCGGAGGACCTTGCGCTCCGGTGGCACCTTGTGGACCTGCCGGACCTGCCGGGCCTTGAGCGCCTGTGGCCCCTGTAGCTCCCTGAGGACCTGCAGGACCCTGGGCACCTGTTGCGCCAGTGGCACCTTGTGGGCCTGCCGGACCTTGTGGACCGGTAGCACCTTGTGGACCTGCCGGGCCTTGTGGACCTACATCGCCTTGTGGGCCAGGTACACCTTGTGGGCCAGCAGGACCTTGCGGGCCAACATCGCCTTGTGGACCGGGCACACCTTGCGGGCCTTGTGGACCTGTATCACCTTGATTGCCCTGGGGTCCCTGAGGACCGGCAGGACCTTGAAGACCTTGTGGACCCTGACTTCCCTGGGCTCCGGCAGGGCCTGGTTCGCCCTGTGGTCCGGGATCTCCCTTCGGTCCTTTAATTTGACCCACGGCAATCCAGCTTGTGCCATTCCAAACATAACCCGTGCCTGTATCCTCTGTGATTACCATATCGCCAACATTGCCCATGTAAGCCGGATCCAGAGCTGCTGCATTGGGTACTGTGCCCACAATACTCACGCCGGTGCCATCTTTGCCGGCATCACCTTTGGGTCCCTGATCACCCTTTGGACCCTGAGGTCCAGGATCTCCTTTGGGACCCTGGGGTCCGGCAAAGGCACTGTAATTGATTTGAGAGTTGCCAATTTCATTGTATGGGCCGTCAGCAGCTTCGCCACACAGCACACTTAATATTTTAGGGCTACCCTGCCACACAATA
>CALJKQ010000191.1 GCA_937973565.1 uncultured Saprospiraceae bacterium
AAACAACACTACAGGGTCATCTATTTTTTGTGGTATAAGATTAAACACGGCATCTGGCCAAGCTGCTACAGTTAGTAATAATATAATTGGAGGGACAACAACAAATTCAATTAACAATACCGCTACTGCAACATCATCAAGGATCATCGGAATTCAAAATGATCTTCCTTTCGCCACAATAACTAATAATATCATTCGAAATTTCACAATGTCGGCACCAAACGTTGGTACTGGAACATCGGCTTCAGTTATTGGTATACTTCAAAGTGCTACATCAACATCAGGAAATCATCTTATCAGCTCGAATACGATCCATACCTTAAAAAATACAAATGCATCTTCAGCTGTTTGGGTTACAGGTATAAATGCTACTGGGCCTACATCAACTACTACGATTACCTATTCAAATAATTTGATTCATTCCTTAGGATTTTCAAGTACAACTGCTCAGATAAATGGTATTAATATTACCGGTGGTACTGCGTTGTATGCTAATAATATGATCCGTTTGGGTATTGATGAATCTGGAGCAGATATTAATGTTGGTGGAATCATAAATGGTATTAATGAAACAGTTGGAACCAATAATTTCTATTTCAATTCAATATATATTGGAGGTTCTTCAGTGTCCAGTGGTTCTTCGAATACATTTGCTTTAAATAGTTCGGTTACTGTTAATGCAAGAAATTACCTGAATAATATTTTTTATAATGCACGATCAAATAGTGGATCAACTGGTAAACATTATGCAATTAAAGTTGGAGGTTCAGGAACAAATCCAACAGGATTAACTTTAAATTATAATGATTATTATGTAACTGGGACGGGCGGTTTTATTGGACAGTATAATGCTATTGATCAAACAACTTTAGCAGATTGGAGAACATCAATTGGTCAAGACTGCAACAGTATTTCTGGTGATCCAAAATACAATAACCAAAACGGATCTGCCTCAACAGTAGATTTACATATCTCTGCATCATTAGCATCTGTTGTGGAAGCGGGGGGTACCAATATATCTAGTATTACTCAAGATTTTGACAATCAAACAAGATCTACTCTTTCACCAACTGACATTGGGGCAGATGCAGGAAATTTTATTGTCAATGATATCTCCGGTCCAGGCATAAGCTTAACACCATTGCTAGCCGCATGTGGAACTGGGGACATTGCTTTAAATAATGTAAATATAGTTGATGCTTCTGGAGTACCTACATCTGGAACATTAGTCCCTCGAATCTATTTTAAAAAGAATGCAGGCGCATGGTTTTCAAGACCAGGAACTTTAGCTTCAGGAACAAGTACGAATGGATTTTGGAATTTTAATATTGTTGTTGCTGATATGGGAGGAATCATTCTAGGTGATATTATAACTTATTATGTTATTGCTCAGGATATTAAATCTCCAACAAATATATCTTCAAACCCTTCATGCGTCACAGCTGTCGATGTTAATAATGTAACTATTCCACCTGCAACGCCGTATACAATGAATGTGTTATCTGCATTAAATGGGACGTATACAGTTGGAATTGGCGGAAACTATACTACATTAACTGCTGCCGTGAATGCATATAATAACAGTTGTGTGACTGGTCCGGTTATTTTTAATTTGATAGACGCCACATATCCTTCGGAAACCTTTCCAATAACAATTAATCAAATATCAGGTCAGTCTTCTGTGAATACTTTGACCATAAAACCAAATTCAGGTGTTAATGCAACACTTTCTGGTTCTTCAACAACTGGACTTATAGTGTTGAATGGGGCTGACTACGTAACTATTAATGGATCAAACGGCAACGTAATTAATAGTGTTTGTCCATTAGTTACGGCTTCTAGAAATTTAACAATAATGAATACAAATGCCTCAACGACCTCTGCAGTTATTTGGTTACAAACGGCAACAGGAAGTAATGGGTCTACAAATAACAATATACTTAATTGCAATATTGAGGGTCAAGCTAACACTGCAACATTGTTTGGTATCGGATCAGGTTCTACATCAATAAGTACAACTAGTTTAGGTACAGGAAACAGTTTTAATTCATTCATCAACAATTCAATTAAAAAGACCCAATTCGGTATTTACACTCAAGGTGCTTCAATTTCTAATAAAAATGAGGGTAATAATATAAACTTAAATCTCATCAATTCTGCAAGCCCGGACAATGTGGCTAAAGGTGGAATTCAATTAGGTTTTGAGAATAATGCTATGGTCTTAGCCAATAACGTTTCTAATATTTCTCAAACAAGTTCTCCTGATGTTTTTGGTATTGCTTTAGGTTTAACAACTATTTCAGGTACAGGTTTTACTGGAAATGATGTTACGAACACAACAGTATCAAAAAATATGGTTGGTGTTATCTCTAATACAGGAACTTTTTCTTCATGTGGGATTACAGTTGCCTCTGCTATAAGTGGAACCAATCTTATTGATAACAACATAATTAGTGGTGTTTTTGCAAATGGAACTTCACCAGATTTTGCAGCAGGTATTTTTCTAGGTGGAGGAGTTGGATCTACAACCAAAGTTTATTATAACACAGTTCAATTAAGTGGTACAGGTACAGGTGGATCTCAAAATAATGTAGCTTTAGCAGTTGGAGGAGTTACGCCAGTAGTAGATATTAAAAATAATATTTTAGGAAGCATTGGAAATAATGGAACTGGTAATAATTATGCCATTGGTTTAGCATATACAAGTACTGTTGGCAACTATGCAAACCTTACTTCAGATTATAATAATTTCTTTTTTGCGACAGGTGGAGGTTCAATATCCGGCATTGGTGTAGTTGGTGGATTGGCATCAGGGGGCACTCAAAAATTGACATTGGCCAATTGGCAAGCTGAAACGGGTAGAGATTTAAATTCAATAAATGTAACACCTCTTTTTGTTTCCAGTTCCAATTTGCATTTAGTTATGGATCCGGCAAATGCTTGTTTAAATCAAACAGCTACACCAATTGCAGGTTTTCCTGTGGACATTGATTGTGCTACTAGGAGTACCACAAATCCGGATATTGGTGCAGATGAATTCAATGGAACAGACATCACCATTGCAGTGACCGAAACTTCAGGCACGCCAAACAATAAAACTATTTGTATTGGCTCATCGGCAACGATTACTACTACAGGAGGAATAAGCCACAAGTGGAGTACTGGCGCTGTAACAACAAGTATAAACGTTTCTCCTTCCATAACCACTATATATGCAGATACTGTGACTTTAGCAGGTGGCTGTAAAGTCGTTATGGTTGATACTATAAATGTAGTAGGTTTGCCAACTGCAAGTATTTCTCCATCTGCTCCTACCATCTGTTTAGGTAAGAGTGTGAATCTTACCGCTTCAGGAGGAGGTACTTATTTCTGGACTACTGGGGAATCTTCATCTACAATAACTGTAAGTCCTGGATCATCGACAACTTATATTGTTACAGTTACTAATTCAAATGGATGTACAGCTACGGCAAGTGTATTTGTTATGGTTAACCCATTACCGCCTGCGTCAATTTCACCTTTAAACCCATCTATTTGTGAAAGCCAATCTGTGATATTAACTGGAAATGGTGGTACAAGCTATTTTTGGAGTACAGGAGCTTCAACAACTTCAATTACTGTAAGTCCTTCAATGACAACCACATATACTGTTACAGTTACAGGAGCAAATGGTTGTACTGCTATTGCAAGTTCAACCGTTACGATAAAACCTAGTTCAATATTAACAGAAACCCATGTAGAACCAACTACTTGTACCTCTCTAAATGGATCCATTGATTTAACAGTTACCGGTGGGGCTGGTCCATTTACATATAACTGGTTCACTTCTGATGGAATAGGATTAGTGAATGGAGTTCAGGATCAAACTAATATTAGTGTTGGAACCTATTTAGTAACTGTAACTGGGAGTAATGCGTGTTCTTCAACAAAAAGTATAAGTTTGAATGGACCCGGTGGTTGTTTTGTTTGTCCTACAATTGGGGGATTAAGCAAAAGTACAAATGCAACTTGCAAAACATCACCAATAACCTTAACAGCGACTGGGTTAGTGAATATGGGTATAACCTATGGTATCACCTTCAAGTATTCACTTTCTGCATTACCTGATCCATACGTAGGCGGAACTGTACTTGGTACTGTACCTAATGGAGGATTAAGTGGAGGTGGAACTACTGCCATATTAAATACGTCGATACCAGTAGCAGGAAATCACTTCTTGTATGCAATCTTGTCGCCAACACCAATTGCAACATCATGCAGACCATCAGCAAATAATACAATAATAATCACTCTGTGTGAAGTGACCATATCTGATCCATGTACATGTTTAAACAATTCGACCAACACAGCCAATGGTCAATTTGGTGAACAAGTAAAAGTTACGGCACCATCAGGTCAAATATGGACCTTAACTGCAAATACAGGATTGTATACGACTACAAGTCCTGCACCACCATCTATGCCAGTATTAATTCCGGTAGGCACTATATTGACAGAAATGACTGTAGGCAATGGAACGAGTATGTACGTTCTTAATGGAAGGCATATAGATGCAAAGGGATATAATGTCACGGTTACAAATGGAACTTTTACAAGTTCAATAGGAGAGACCTGTTATTATCCTAATCCACAGATAGATAATTTAAATGCAACATATTGTATTACAGATCCTCCATTTACCTTATTAGGTTCTGCTCGATTAGGGGATAATAGCGGTGCAGCAACGGGTGTGGGAAGTTTTATGATAAATGGAGTTAATGCGACTATTTTTAATCCAGCCACACTTGGAAGAGGAGTGCATACTGTAAAATTCAGATTTGATGCAGCAGATGGAGTTCCAAATGGAAGTCATCCAGGTTGTATACAAGATACAACAAGAACTACGGTAGTAGATACGACAAGACCGAGCAATGTATGTCCGGTAGCATTGAACGTAGGATGCGCAACGGACGTTCCGGCACCAAATCCCTCATCGGTGATAGTTACAGATAATTGCCCTGGCCCATATACAACGATATTTGTAAGTGATGTTATAACTAATCAAACATGTGCCAATAGGTACACAGTAACCAGAACCTATAGAACAACGGATGCTGCAGGAAATTCAACAACTTGCAGTCAAACGATAACAGTGAATGATATTACGCATCCATCACTCATATGTCCAGCACCAGGGACGGTATCATGCGCCTCATTGGTTCCGGCTCCTGATCCAAATTTAGTTGTGGCAGCAGATCTATGCGGAAATGTTGGTATTATCAAAGAATTCGTTAGTGATGTAATTACAAATCAAACTTGTGCAAATCGCTATACCGTCACAAGAACCTATAGAGCAACAGATGTTTGTGGTAATTCCGGAACATGTACTCAAACAATAACAGTAAATGATCAAACAGTACCAGTTATCGTTTGTAAAAATATAACCGTTAGTATTCCACTTAGTGGAACCTTAGTGTTAACACCGACAGACATGATTGTTAGTGCCACAGATAATTGTGGAGGAGCAGCTAGTGTAACGCTTAGTGCAAGTCAAACTACCTTTACATGTGCTGATCTTGGTGTTAGATCTGTAACGCTACGAGCAACAGATGCCTGTGGATTGTTCTCAACATGTATTGCATTAGTTACGGTACAAGACAACATTCTTCCAGTAATTAATTGTTCAAAAGATTATACAGTACATCTGGATCCGGGAGAATGTAGTAGAATCATCAACTTCGCATTACCTGATGCCACAGATAATTGTACACCTCCACCAACAGTTGTTCAAACAGGAGGATTGGTGAGTGGAAGCGATTTTCCAAGAGGGGTGTCATGTCTTACCTTTAAGGCTACAGACGCAGGAGGAAATATGGCGACGTGTACTTATTGTATTACGGTCTTAGAATATGCCAACCCAATAAGAGAATTAGTATGTAATGACGAAGTACAGATATCATTAGACCAAAACTGTGAAGCCACAATTAATGCAGACATGGTATTGGAAGGTGGACCGTACGGCTGTTATGATGATTATATAGTACAAGTAAGATACTGGACAACTACTGGAAACGGCGGTTTGATCGATCGCAATCTGACAAAACCAGGAATCCAAATCAATGGAAATGAAATAGGAAAGGAGTTAAAAATAACCATCATAGATCCTGAGACAGGTAATAGCTGTTGGGGTCATGCAACAGTGGAAGATAAGTTAGCACCATTGTTAACTTGCCCTAGAGATACTTGTTTGCCATGTTCATCGGCTACAACACCATCTATTACAGGAGTGCCAACAGTGATCGAGAATTGTGGAGGAGCTAGTGTAAGCTACAGAGATAATGAAACCAAAGGTGGCTGTGCAGCGGGTTATGAATTGATCATTGATAGAACCTGGACTGCAATAGATGCATCGGGTAATAAATCGACCTGCGTACAAAAGATAATGGTAAGTCTGGGAACTTTGGCTACCGTATCAGTACCAAGGAATTATGATAATATCGAAGAACCAGCATTGAATTGTAACGAGAAAATCGATCCAAATAAGAATGTTGGTCCACATATGTCAGATTTCCCTGAATGCGTAGACGGATATTTATTAGATTCAGCCTACTGGCGAGCTAATCCAAACCAACCCAATATCTATCCAAACAGAAGAATCCCAAGAGTATTGGGCTGGAACTGTATAGATGATCCAAATAGTCCGAACTACGGACATCCAAGTCCTGATGTGGTATATTATCCAGCACACAGACAATGGTCCCAAACGAATCCATTATGTTGGGGTCCTGACACGAGAGTAATGTGGCATGGAACAGGTCGCCCAAGCGGATCGAACTGTGCAAACTTAGCCATTACCTTCCAGGATATAATATTTGATTTGGCAACACCAAATTGTAATGCAGGCCCAATAGGTTGCTATAAAGTATTGCGCCAATGGACGGTATTGGATTGGTGTACATCACAAGTAGGCGGACATAACCAGATCATCAAAGTAATGGATCAGGAAGGGCCACAGGTATTGTATCCTGATAGCACGCGAGTGAATATGGAAACATGGACATGTACGGGAAGATGGGATGTACCAAAACCATGGATATTGGACAATTGTTCAGAAGAATTACACTATACCGTTGAAGTAGAAAATGGAACGGTGTTAGGTGATGAAATAGCAGGTTTTGTAGTGATTGATTTACCGGAAGGCATACAAAATGGTTACATTATCGCAGTGGATTGCTGTGGAAATATAACGAAGAAACGAGTTGTATTAAACGTGTTGGATAAAACACCACCACAAGCAGTATGTAGAACGAGAACTGTAGTCAGTCTTAACGGAAATCAGGATCCTGGTACCAACTACGCCAGACTATATGCCAAAGATCTTAATGAAGGATCATTCGATAACTGTCAGCCGCATGTATGGTATAAGACGATTAGAATGGCCGAATTGTTGGGAACCAACAGTGGAAGTAATTCAAATAACGTAGTAGCATGTACAGGCTTAAATGGGGATGATAATGTTGTATTAGCAGGTAACCAAGTGTACTTTGATGATTATACCCAATTCTGTTGTGCAGATGTAGGACAAAAAATCATGGTGGTGTTGCGTGTGTTTGATGTAGATCCGGGAGCTGGACCACTTACACCGGTATCGATGACGAACCCGAATAGTGCATTATTTGGAAGATTCAGTGATTGTATGGTAGAAGTAGAAGTACAGGATAAGAGCGTACCTACAGTGGTACCACCACCAAATATGGTAGTGAGCTGTTGGTATTGGTTTGATATTAATAAAGCGACGGATCCGAATGATCCAACGTTTGGTCGAGTAGTAACAAGCTTATCAAACAGAGGAAAAGTAAAAACATCCGATATCGTGTGTCATAAATTCTGCGAAAGAAATCAGTATACCGGATATCCAGGCTATGTACAAACGAATCAATTGCCAATACCGGCACCGAATTTGGCGTGCAACTATTACAACCAATTGTTTGATACAGCACACTGGGATCGTAAATATGAGTTAGTATGGGGCTTTGATGGATATGCAATCAATGCATGTGGAACCTCAGCAACGATCGTAGTGAATGACTTAAGAGAATGCGGACAAGGACAAATCCAACGTATCATCACAGCAACAGGACCAAACAATAGTCGTGTGAATGCGATCCAGACTATCTGGGTAGTGGATTGCGATCCATTCTTTATAGATCCATTGAATTGTAATGATCCAAGATATTCAGATATCCAATGGCCAAATGGCGTATGTAACCAAAATCCAATCGTAATCGATGGATGCGGAGCAGATATCAGCCCTGAGAATCCACAATTGGGTAAACCGGTAGTGGTGAATAATGCAGATGACAATTGTGCATTAATCTCTATAGAAAAATTTGATGAGATCTTCACCATTGAACCAGATGCATGCTTCAAGGTATTGCGTAAGTGGGTAGTGATAGACTGGTGTCAATACGATCCATTCATCGATCCAAACTTCGGAAGATGGGAAGCATTACAAGTGATCAAAGTAAGGGATCAAGATAAACCGGTAGTTACGTGTCAAGTTGGTCCATGTGAGCCAGCAGTGATCGATCCGACATTGAAAGTGTGTGTAGGTCATATCAGCTTAACAGCAACAGCGACAGATAACTGTACACCTGTAGATTGGTTGTTCTGGGAATACAAGATCGATGCATACAATGATGGAAAAGGAATCCACGGAGGCTGGGATTACAGAGTAGGAACGTTGACCCAACGTCAATACAATGCAGGAGATACGGTAGAATATAGCCATAATCCATTTGCAGATGACAGACACAATCCATTCAATGCAAGTGGTACCTATCCAATAGGTATACATAAGATCCGATGGAATGTAGAGGATGGTTGCGGAAATATAGGAGTGTGCGAAACATTATTTGAAATCAAAGATTGTAAAGCACCAACACCATATTGCTTGACAGGTGTGATCACCGTACCAATGCCATCATCAGGATGTGTAGATATATGGGCTAAAGATTTAGACCATGGAAGCTATGATAATTGTACACCAAAAGATAAATTGAAGATCTATTTTGATGGTGATGCGAACAAACCAAGTTTGACCATCTGCTGCGATGATTTTGTGAATGCTAAGGTGAATGACGAGTTAATCATCAATGTGGAAATGTGGGTAGAAGATGAGGAAGGCAATAAAGATTATTGTAAGACCATAATTGTGGTGCAAGACAATGATAGCATATGCTTGAATGTGGGATCGTTTGCCAAGATTACCGGAAATATCAAGACAGAAGGAAATGAAGAGGCGAGACCTGTAAATGTACAATTGGAACGCAATGCAAGGATGATGCGTGAGATGACCGGAAGTCCATATTCATTCGGTAATTTAGTGGTAAATGATGAATACACAATCAAGCCAACGAGAAATGATGATCATTTGAATGGAGTAAGTACAGCAGATATCGTTAAGATCCAAAAACACATCTTGGGTCAGACCATTATAACGAGTCCATACAAATTGATAGCAGCAGACGTAAATGCCAGTGGAAGCATAACAGCATCAGATATATCTGAAATCAGAAAATTGATCTTAGGCGTTACTCCAGCGTTTACAAAAGTACAATCATGGACGTTTGTGCCAAGTACCTATACATTCTTTGATCCAACGAAGCCATGGACAGCACCGCGTTCATCCATAGTGATACCAACATCGCCAATAGAGTACAAAGAGAACTTCATGGCAATCAAGATGGGAGATGTGAACGGCAATGCAAAAGCAGGCTTAGCTGGAACGGCAATTCGTACGACCGGAACCTTGAATTTTGTAATTGAAGAAGGAAATGTTGTAGCTGGTCAGACGTATAAAATGAATGTTAAATCAAGTGATTTTGCAAGATTTCTGGAGGTATTAAGATAAGCTTTTACTGATGAAAACTCTTCATTAGTTGTAAGGTAAGCCATATCAACTGAGTATATTCCAAAATTGATGGCCTTTTGTACCGAAGTATTGTATTTGGTTTCGTTTTCAGTAGCATTTAATACATCCTTGCTATAAGGAATTCCAGCTTTTGGAAGTGCATCAACCAGTTCCATAGGCGAGGGAATATTGGCCGTTAAATAATGGAATTTAAAATCAACCATTTCATCAACAGTGCTTTCAGGAGCAGCCGGAGCAGCTGTTGATGCAGTGTCTGCTGGCGGAGTTTCGGTTTCTTTATTACCACCACAAGATATTAACATTACCGTGCTTATGGCCATTCCAAGCACTAATATTTTTTTTGAATTATTCATATTAAGGTTATTGTATAAATGATATTAAATTGAAAGTTACTTTTACAATTGACTGATAGTCCTGACCTGCTTCTTGCATATCGCCATCATCTTCGTTATAGTGCCAGTTGACTATAACCTTACCCAAATTATTTTTTTCGATGCTTTCCAATTTTTTAAACAAATCAATAACGCATTTAGCAGAGCTTGTATTAAAATAATCGAGTTGAATATCTAAAGTTGTAGTAGGGACAGGTTGAGCAGTGTATTTATCCAACCATTCAAACATAGGCGTATAAAATACTTTTGAATTCTCAGGAATTGATTTTCCTTTCATTTCGAATTTACCAGATTTAGGATCAAATTGAATGAAAGGAGTTTTTGCTGATTGCTCTGAATAATATGTTTCCATGTTTGTTATGGCTTATTTAGAATTCAAATGTATACTATTTTATAAAAATAAAAAATATTTAATTAAAAAGTCATATTGAGTCCAACAGATGGCATAAAAGGCAATTGGTATACAATTCTGTTTGTTATTCGGTTAAAGTAAAAAACATTCTGTCTGTTATAAATATTTGTGATGCCTGCATTTATTTCGAGTACCCCATTTTCGCTCACAGCAAATTTACGTTTTACACTTATATCGAATCTGTGGTATGAAGGTAATCTTTTGTCATTTAATTTACCATAAAGTACACCTAGATTGCCATTGGCTGTTGTGTAATTGGTATTTAAATTACCTTGAAAATCGAGCAATTCATAAAATCCCTGGGTTTGGGTAAAGGGGAATCCGGAGCCATAATTCCAGCGGGCATCAATTTCCCAATTCAGCCCTTTTCCAAAAGTGTATGAACTTACTAAATTTACGTTATGCCTTCTATCGAAATGTGGAGGATAAAGTTGTTGTCCATCCCA
>CALJKQ010000192.1 GCA_937973565.1 uncultured Saprospiraceae bacterium
AATTTCCATTATATGCCCGAATTAACATGGGAAAATGGTTATTACTATGTCCTTGTACTCATGGCCTTCGTTGCTACAGGTATGCTATTTTACTTTCGAAAAAAGAAATGGATATAATTGAATATTCACTTTCCTTTCCTGAAATTGAACTTTTACAAATAAAATTTGTTTACTGCTAGAAACATAGACACGATTTAAAATAAAATTTTGTGTTTCAATACAATGGCAACAGTAATATTTAAGTTTGAAGATAAAAGTCTGGAGGAAAAAGTGGTCTCCAATGTACCATCAGGACTTTCCATTTTAGAGGTTACAGAAGAAAACGACGTGCATTTGAACCACAATTGTGGAGGCGTTTGTGCATGCTCAACTTGTCACGTCTATGTTTTGGAAGGAGAAAATTCACTCGAAGAAATTTCAGATAAAGAAGAAGATTTTATTGACAGGGCTGTAAATCCGCGATTAAATTCCAGGTTGGGCTGCCAATGCATAATTCTTGAAGACAATGCAGTGGTAACCGTTGAAATACCGGATCAGTCCAGGATTATAGGCCATGAACACGATTAAAGTAAGATAAATGGGATTTGAACACATCGACAACATGCCCATCCAATGGGAGGATCATGAAGACATTGCTATGAAATTGTATGAAAAATTTGGCGATGAATTTGGTGAGTCCAGCATATACAGAATCAGATTTACTGACCTCATTGAGTGGATACTCTCATTACCCAATTTTGAAGGTAAAAGGGAAGACTGCAACGAAGGTCATCTGGAACAGATCCAGGCCAAATGGGTCTATGAGTGGAGAGACAACCAATAATTTTTATCCATGATATCATTCCAGTCAATAACTACCTTTGTATTTGATGTAGATGGCGTTTTCACCAATGGAGAGGTATTGGTAATGGAAAACGGAGATATGCTCAGGTCCATGAGTACGCGGGATGGTCAGGCTGTCAGATATGCTTTGGAGGCAGGATACCGGGTCGCGGTAATAACTAAAGGCGCATCCGAAGGTGTAAGAAAAAGATTCGAATACCTCGGGGTAATTGACATTTATGATAAACTGAAAGACAAGGAAGGATCCTACCTCGATCTGCTTTCGAAATACCAACTTACAGATGCCGAAGTTCTGTATATGGGTGATGATTTACCGGACTTGAACCTTATAAAAAGGGCAGGACTTTCAGCCTGTCCTTCAGATGCGGTGAAAGAGGTAAGGGAAACGGCTACTTACATCTCATCTTTCGCAGGAGGCAAAGGTTGTGTAAGAGATGTAATTGAAAAAACCATGAGATCCCAAAACACCTGGCCCGGGTTTTAATACAGGCCAGTAAATTCAGAGGTTGACATGCAACCCTTAATGCTTTAATTTCGTCTATGTAGATTATACTTTTTTATGAAAAAGGTCTACATTCTACTCCTTGTTTTATTTCCCCATCTTTGCGAAGCACAAGAGGCTATTCACCGTACGCTTGTATCTAAAAGAAATGCTGTTCCAAAAAAAATTGACGGCATCCTATCTACCAATGAATGGATGGATGCTGCTGTTATAGATAGTTTTACAGAATTCAGACCTCAGCCCGGTGACCTTGAACTTGAAGGTCAGAAAACCATAGCTTATTTATCTTACTCAGATGAAGGTATTTATTTTGGTGGCATATGTTTTGAAACAGAAAAAAACTATATCTCATCTGAACTTATTGGAAGAGATGGTTTTGGAAATAATGACTTTATTGGGCTTATATTAGACACCTACAAAGACAATTTAAATGGCTTTGAATATTTTGTGACTCCCCTCAATGAACAGATGGACGCCAAGGTTTCTCCTTCGGTAGAGGACAGCGAAGACTTTAGTTGGAATGCAGTCTGGGAAAGCGCAACTTCCATTCGCGACGACGGATGGGTATTTGAACTTTTTATCCCCTTCTCTGCCATCAGATTCAGTAAAAAAAATATTCAGGATTGGGGAATAAATGTGACAAGAAGAAGACAAAAAACGGGAGAACAATATATGTGGAATCCTATCTTACCTACCGTAAGTGGCTTTTTAAATCAGGAAGGATATTTGACAGGATTACAAGATATAAAGCCACCTCTCAGACTACAATTTGCTCCTTATCTTTCTTTGTATAGCAACCATTTTCCCTCAGTTGATGGTAAAAGCGACTGGACGAGACAAATCAACGGAGGTATGGATGTCAAATGGGGAATAAATCAGGCATTTACCCTGGACGCAACGTTGATTCCCGACTTTGGACAGGTACAAAGCGACAACCAAGTTTTGAATCTCAGTCCTTTTGAAGTAAGATTCAACGAAAACCGTCCCTTTTTCACCGAAGGGACTGAATTGTTCAACAAAGGTAATTTTTTCTATTCCCGCCGAATCGGAGGAGTCCCCTATTATTACTACAACATTCAGCAGAATATTAAAAGTAATGAACGAATTGTTGCCAACCCTCATGAAACCAGTCTCATCAATGCTTCCAAAATTTCAGGTAGAACAGAAAGTGGTTTGGGAATAGGATTCCTCAATGCACTTACCGCCACTGAGTATGCTACCATAGAAAATATTGAGAACAGACAGCGACGAAAAGAATTGACCAATCCGTTAACCAATTACAATGTTCTGGTTATAGATCAGACTTTTAAAAACAACTCTTCTTTTAGCTTTGTCAATACTTCGGTGTTAAGACAAGGGCAAGCGCATGAAGCCATTGTGTCCGCTGTTTTGTTTGATGTCAATGACAAGACCAATACCTGGGGAGGTGGTGGAAAAATGGCATTAAGTCAGATTTCAGGAACTGAACATACTTACGGGTACAATCAACTGTTGTATTTTGGAAAAAAAAGTGGTCGGTTTAATTTTAATTTATATCAGGAATTGTCCGACACCCGGTTTACCAGTAATGATTTGGGGTATTTTACCAACAATAATTATCTTAATCACGGTCTATGGTTGGGCTATCGTTGGGTGACCCCGGGAGGATGGTATAATAGAATTAATATCAATGGAAACATCAATATCAGCCACTTATTTAGGACCATCACACAAGGTCAGCCATCATGGCAAAACGGTGAACTGAATCTGAATCTCAACGGACAATTGAAGAATTTGTGGTGGGCAGGCATGTTTATTTCCTACAATCCACGCAGCAATGATTTTTACGAACCCCGGCAGTATGGCAGGTATTTTAACGACGGTAAAAAGATAATAACAGGTCTTTGGGTGGAAACCAATAACAATAAAAAATATTACTTGTCATTGGAAGCTATTATGGGCAGTTACATCAATTTTTACAATCGACAGGGTTATGAAATGAATATCAATCAAAACTATAGAATTAACCAAAGATTATCATTTTCATGGGCTGTCTCAGCTCAACCCAAAATTAACAACATAGGTTTTTCTGGTTATAATGGACAAGAGTTCGTTTTTGCCAGAAGAGACATCCATACAATATCGAACACGTTAAGTGTAAAATATAGTTTTACCAACAGAATGGGGCTAACTGCCAGGATCAGGCATTACCACAGTAAAGTAAATAACAAAGAATATTATGCATTATTAACAAACGGTCAGCTCGATCATCATCTGGATCAAAGTTTTTATTTTAATAAGACTGCTGATTATTTTAACATAGATATGGTTTATTCCTGGCAGTTTGCCCAAGGCAGTTTTATCAATTTGGTCTGGAAAAATGCAATAGCTCGCCAACTCCCAATAGCGGAAGGGTCTTACTTTAGTAATTTGACACAATTGTGGGAAGAAAACCAAAACAATAATATTTCCTTTAAAGTAATTTACTTTCTGGATTATCAGCAATTAAAGCAATAGACCAATTGCAGGAATGGTGCTCTAATTCACTATCTTTGTGGTTCAAAGGGAAGCAATGCAAGTCATTTACGAGGATAATCATTTAATAGCCATAAACAAAAAGCCGGGAGATCTCGTGCATGCTGACGAAACGGGAGACAGAACCCTCGAAGAAGATGTTAAGGCATATATTAAGATGAGGTATGGCAAGCCCGGTGATGTTTGGCTGGGGGTACTGCACAGATTGGACAGACCGGCATCGGGCGTTATCATTTTTGCCAGAACCAGTAAGGCTGCTGAGCGAATGAGCAAGTTGTTTCAGGAAAAAAAGATCAGTAAGACTTATTATGCACTTACAGATGAAAGACCCGATCCATTCTCCGGTACCTGGAAGCACTACCTGGTGAAAGATGAAATGACCAATAAAGTAAAAGCCAAAGCAGCGGAAACCAAAGGTTCTAAACTGGCAATAACCGAATATGAATTGGCAGGTGAGATCGATGGTTATGTGATTCTTAAACTGGATTTGATCACCGGAAGACCCCACCAGGCAAGGTGCCAGATGAGCAAGATGGGATGCACCATAATCGGAGACATCAAATATGGCAGTAAAATCAGTTTACCGGATAAATCCATAGCGCTGCATTGCAGAAAAATGCAATTTATACATCCTGTT
>CALJKQ010000193.1 GCA_937973565.1 uncultured Saprospiraceae bacterium
TCCGATCTTGCGCCCTCGCGCAATACGGCTGCGCCTTAGTTCAATACGCGCTTCGCGCTTAGTTCAATTGGTTTTTTATTTAAGGTGTCGCTTTATTGGGACGAGATAATCCCCAACATCCTGAAGCTAATTTTCACAACCGTTATCAAAAGAAGAGGTAAAAACAGGGACGCCGCCGGCGTCCCATATTACAGCCCCCAAGCAGCAGGCCGGGTGGGGGTGGGTTATGTGACAAAACCCCTACGTGAATATCGGATGAATGGATATGCCCCCTCTTGCTCCAATTGTTAGGTATGTGCGGTACAGAAAAAATATAATGTATTATTGCGCATTCATTATTTTTGTAGTGTGTGAATCAATTAATTATAACTTACAACACGAAAGTGATCAATTTATTCGACGAAATCAATGCAGAACTTGTGGGCCTTAATGCTGAATATAATATAACGGTCACATCTTTGGTTGGCGAAAAGGTTAAAGAAATGATTGCGGATGGTGGTATTGTAAGTCTGGATTTAAGTGATAATAACAATGGCCTATTCATTATCAAAATCAAAGAAGTTGAAAATGCATCTAATGAGTACATTACAAAAGTAGTAAAGGTAGAATGATAAATTATAGTTCAAGCACTAAGGCAGTACTATTTACTGCCTTAGTGATATTTACAATAAAACTGACGGGTCAAGAGTTGCAGGATGCGAATTGGTTGTTTAACCATCCAGCATATAAAGACTCAACTTCAAGTGCAATAATCATTGCTTCTCAAATTATTGATTTTAGCAAAAATCGTTTTGACTTGCGGGTTGAAGAAGCCAAGTATACCATATCTACAACAGTAGCGAGTATTTCAAATAACAAAGGCGAATTGCTCTTTTATACCAATGGCTGCCAGGTACTTCAGGCCGACCATCAATTGATGGAGAATGGAGATAGTCTTAATTTTGGCAAATATTATGTTGAATGGTGGCAAAATTGTAAGGATGGGTACAATGGCATGCAGGATATACTTATCTTAAACGATCCAGGCCATGAGTATGGATATTATATAATCCATAAAACAAGAAATTTTACATTAATTCCTACTAGATTTTATGTAGAAAGTATAAAATATTCCTACGTGGACATGAGTATGAACAATGGCAAAGGAAAGGTGACAATAAAAAATCAGATCATCCATGATGATACTTACGTATGTTCTTCTTTTTTATCTGCCGTTCACCATGCCAATGAATTAGGTTGGTGGCTGGTACAAATGGAAGAATACGACAATACCTATTACAAAGTACTTATTGATGAGAATGGCATAGCCGTAAAAGACAGCCAGGACATTGGCCCTAAGACAACAAGAAATACAAGTGCTGGTGGTTCGGCAAAGTTTAGTCCTGATGGTAAAAAATGGGCCTGGTATACATGGGAAAATGGTTTGAATTTGTTTGACTTTGACAGGCAAACAGGCCAATTATCAAATCATATAACAAAAATCATTCCTTTTGGTATTAGGAAAGTATTTACTGGATTGGAGTTTTCTCCAAATGGTAGATTTATTTATATATCCGCTGTGGATACACTACTTCAAGTCGATTTATGGAAAGAAAATTTGCCCTATGAAGTTATTGATACCTATGATGGCTATCAGAATCCTTTCAGTACAGATTTTATTTTAATGAATCTAGCTCCTGATTGCAAAATATATATGAATTCTTCCAGCAGCACCAAATCTATGCACGTAATCAACTATCCTAATAAAAAGGGAAAAGCCTGTGATTTTCAGCAACATGCCATTGACTTGTTTTATACCAATGGTGTTCTCAATATGCCCAATTTCCCGCGTCTTCGTGTAGATGAAGAAGATCTCTGTGATACCCTGGAGTTGTATACCGATGTCAAAGATATATTTCAATATAAATCTAATTTAAAAATTTACCCCAACCCTGTTATCGATGTAGCTAAAATAGAGGCTGAAGTTAGCGGAGTTTTATTCGTTTATGATCAAAGAGGTGTACTTGTGAAGAGACTGAATATAAAACAGGGAGATAATTATTTGGACTTGGAGCAAAATACGGAGGGTATGTATTTTATTAGATTTGTAAATACTGAAGGCCGAGAGTATAGCGGTAAGCTTTTTAAAATTAAATAGAGAAATTATTAATAAGTCCGTCCAGAAATTTACTTAATAATATATAGCTGCTTTGTGACAACCTTACCATCATAATAATCATATTGCCCTGAGCGAAGCGAATTGCCCTAAGCGCGTAGCGCGAATTGCACTAAGCGAAGCGAATTGCCTTACCTACCTCACCCGCTGCAACAACCCCATCTGCCCACCATAGCACATGGCAATATTCTCCTGGGTAAACACCTCCGCCGTATCTCCGGCCGCAATGAGGCGTTGATTGATCAGGATGACTTTACTGAAATACTGTGGCACCGTAGTGAGGTCATGGTGTACCACCAGAAGGGTTTTTCCTTCTGCCGCCAGGCGTTTCATAATTGCGATTATCTTTTCTTCGGTAGCCATGTCAACTCCTACAAAGGGTTCATCGAAAAACAGGAGGTCGGCTTGCTGACAGAGGGCGCGGGCTATAAATACGCGCTGCTGCTGTCCGCCCGATAGCTGACCGATCTGCCGGTCTGCCAAATCAAGGATGCCAAGTTCTTCCATGGCCTTTGTTGCCATCTGGTGGTCTTCTTTGTTGAGTGATTGCAGCAGTTTTTTGTGGGGATAACGTCCCATCAGTACGATGTCCTTTACCGAAGCAGGGAAGTCCCAGTCGATCTCATCCTTTTGGGGTACATACGATAGCCGGGTCCGACAATCATCGACATCACCACCAAAGACCTTTACGTTGCCGGCATGGACATCAATGAGGCCAAGGATGGATTTGAAAAGGGTCGATTTACCAGCGCCATTGGGGCCAATCAGGCCATAGATGTGTCCGGCTTCTACCTCCAGGAATACATTGCTCAGTATGCGTTTGTTGCCGTAGGACACCGACAGTCCTTCTATCTTAATGGGAAGTACCTTGCTTTTCATTTCTTGAGAAATTTGATAAAGACCAGCCAGCTCATCAGCAGCAGCAAGACCAAAATGCCATATAGAGCCCAGTTGAGCTCTTGTCCCGGCAAGGTCGTTTTTTCCAACTTACGACTCAATGCCGTTGAGATAACATCAGCGTTGTGGCGCAACATACCGATATAACTTTCACCCGGTGTGCCGGGCTCACCCACAGAGTCGGCATACAGACTGCCTCCAATGATTACACCATGATCCTTCGCTATTTGTTGCAGCATCTTGGGATTGATGGTGCTTTCGATAAATATGGCCGGCACCTTATTTTTTTCCAATGCATCGACTACTCTTTCCATGTCTGATGTTTGGGCATCAGCCTCTGTGGATACGCCCATCATGGCGCTTACGGTAAGCCCGTATTTTCGGCCAAAATAGGAGAAGGCATCATGCGACGTAATTAGAATGCGGTGCTGAGGCGGGATGGTTGCCATCCGGGATTGTATGTATTGGTGGAGCGCAGCCAGTTGTTGGCTGTACCTGGCGTGTTGCTGCTCATAAAAGTTGGCATTCTGCGGATCGATAGCAATGAGACCGTCGCGGATGTTGCGAATGTAGATCAGTCCGTTTTCAGCGTCCATCCAGGCATGGGGATCGGTGGCACCGGAGTGGATCTGACTGCTGATGGGCTGGATGCCCGCGGTGATCAACTTTACCATTGCCTTGCTGCCTGAGTTGGCTATTACCTCGTTGATCCAGCCTTCAAAAGTGAGTCCGTTGATGAGTATGAGATCGGCTTTGGCCAGCAGGGCTGCATCATCAGGTGTAGCTTCGTAGCGATGTGGGTCGCCGCCTATGGGTACGATGGAGCGGACTTCAATTTTATCACCGCAGATGTTTCGGGCCATATCGGCAAAAATAGAAGCAGAGGCTACCACCAGCGGCTTTTGAGCATGTACAGTCAGCACGATACACAAGGTCGATATGACAAATAATAATCTCATATTCTTTTTACCAACAGGTTTTGGGCTACAGAATCAGAGATTGTACATCTTTCTTTTTGGTCCACCAGCACATTGAGCGACGAATCAAATTCAATGCGTTCTTCAATCCTGATCTGGGTACCGGGCTTCACTTTTATCTGGTTGAGGTACCTCAAAAAAGCATTGCTGTGCTCTCTTACTCCCAAAACCTGACAGCTCTGTCCTGTCATTAAATCTGATAGCGGTATCTGGTTGCGGATGGTAAACTTCCCTTCTGCATTGGGGATGGGATCTCCATGCGGGTCAAATTTGGGATAGTTCAAAAAGGCATCCAGACGGGAAATCAGTTCTTCTGAATAAATATGCTCCAACTCCTCCGCCAGATCGTGTACATGTTCCCAGTCGAACCGCAATTTATCCACCAAAAACACTTCCCATAACCGGTGCCTTCGGATTAGGGATGTGGCTATGCGGTTGCCTTCTGCTGTTAAGGTCACTCCCTTGTATCTCTCATAGTGTATCATATCCTTTTCCGCCAACCGCTTCAGCATATCTGTCACAGAAGCCGCCGTAGTCTCCAAATGCCTCGCCAGTGAATTGGTCGAAGCCGATTTTTTCTCTTTCTCTGATATCTTAAAAATAGCCTTGAGGTAGTTTTCCTCGGTAAAAGAAAGCATGAAATAATATTTTATACAAAGCTAAACAAAAAATTTAGATTGGTTTAATAAATATTTAATCGTCTTTTGAAATCAACTACAAAACTACGTTTTAAGACACAAACATTAAGCGAATGAAGGTAATTAAGGCATTCTCTCATCTTACCTACAAATCCCTGAATTCTCTCAATTCCCTAAATGTTTGACCCTATAAATCAGCGTATTGTTGTGCATTGAAAAAGTTACAAATCCTTGTAAGTAGTCTGGTCAATTTACAAAGACTTCTATTTTATTATTCCAAGGATGAGTGTCTCCATATATAGAATTTTTCCATAAAAGAGCGTGGGATATTTATTGAAACATTAAGAGAATGAAGGTAATTAAGGTATTGTTTCATCTTACCTACAAATCTCTGAATTCTCTCAATTCCCTTAATTTTTACCGCTATGAAACACCGTTTTGGTATTGCTTCGCATGTATTTAGACTTCCCAAAAAAGATGAATCATACTTCAAAAATCAGCGGCAAAAGCCTATTATTTAGGAATACCTAAAAGATATGAACATAGACGCTATGTATTCCAATGAATATTGGGTAATCCCATCCAAATCCCCGTAGCGACGTAAAATTTTACGTCGCCAAACATTCCAAATGATTATCTTGTAAGCCTGTCGAAATAAGTGGGGTGAGCCTGTCGAAAAAGGTGGGGTGAGCCTGTCGAACCCCACTATAATCCCTATCTTTACCCCAAAATTCCACCCCATGACCCAAACACCCCCTTTTTTCCGCCTGTTTCTCCTCCTCACCACCTGTCTGTTCCTCAGCAGCACAGCTTGTACCAAGGTACCTGTATCCGGCAAAATAGAGTGGGAGGGAGCAAGCTTGAAAAAAGTGGTCTACCTCATTTCCTTTCCTACCTATGAGTCATTGGTTGCCTCCTTTCAGGGCACCGTCATCGATTCTGCCAAGGTAGACGATTCTGGTAACTTTTCTTTCGTTAAAATGCCCGGAAAAGGACTTTTTGCCCTGGCAATCCAAAAACCCAATGAAAAATATCCCAATAAACTGAATGACGAAGACCCCAATCTTGCCAACTACCAGCCCTTTGTTTTTAATGGTACCACCTTGTCACTCACCGCCCATGCTTCCCATTTTCAGAAGACAGCGAGGTGGGTAAATGCTGATGAAATCAATGCACAAATCAGCGAGCTTATAGTCCTGCGTTGCAATGCTTTCAACCAACACCTTGCCCATCTCGAAGCGGTCAATGAAGAAAACCTCATCGAACAACACAAGGCACATCACGAATTCAAAAAAGCCCTGTTCGACTTTGCCCTTGCTACACCCCATGTTTCGGTAGCTCTCCTTGCCATGAGATGGGCTACCCCCGATGGCGATTTTGAAAGAAGCTCCGATGAACTTTTTGCCTTTTGTAAAAAGTGGGAAAAAGAGGCCGGCACCAATGCCATGATTGCCCAACTGTGCAGCAAGATTAATAACGGCGGCCTCGCCGTCAAAAAAGGCGACGCCTTCCCAGATTATGCCTTGCCCATGAGTGATGGCACAGAAAAAAAAGTTCATTCCCTCCTGGGCTCTCGCCTCACCATCATCGACCTCTGGGCCTCCTGGTGTGGTCCCTGCAGAATAGAAAACAAAAAAGTGCTGGGCCCCATCTGGGAAAAATACCACGACAAAGGCCTCCAAATCATCGGCTACGCCCTCGACTCCGATGACCGCTCCTGGAAAAATGCCATCACCAAAGATACGGCCGACCGTTGGCTCCACGCCTCCCATCTGCAGGGCGACGAATCCCCACTCTTCCAAACCCTCGGCATTTCCACCATACCAGCCAATTATCTCCTGGATGATAAAGGTCGCATCCTCGCCAAAAACCTCCATGGCGAAGAACTCATCGACTGGATCGACAACTATATGAAATGATACCAAGGTGCTGTAAATCGTATGCATCCGACAACCAACTCTTTAATCAAAGACCAAAAAAATAACGCCTAAGTCGTTAAATGTGAATAAAAACAATCGATATGCAACAATACGCCCTTATCATGCGCCACGAAGACGGTGGCAAAATCGCTTCTCCGGAACAAATGCAGGAATGGATGCAACAAACCATGGACTGGATCAACGGCATAGCAGCCCAAAACAAATTTGTGAGCGGCACCGGCCTCCCTTTCGACAATGCGAGGGTGATCACTACCAGAGATAGCAAGGCTCTCGTAACCAACGGCCCGTTTGGCAATATCAAAGAAACCATAGGCGGTTACATAGTAGTCAAAGCCGAATCCATAGATGAAGCCGTTGTTATATTCTGTCAGCCGATCCTCGGCAAGCATCGCCTGGTCGTCTTTGAACCGCGTATTCAGCCCGGCGCCGAGCTCCAGGCGCAGCGAGAAGAGGT
>CALJKQ010000194.1 GCA_937973565.1 uncultured Saprospiraceae bacterium
TGGAAAGTTTCTGCGTTCGATATTAGTGAGGAGGGAAGAAAAAAGGCTATGGCATTATCAGAAAAGTTCAACGTACACCTAGATTATCAAGTTGGCGAACTACAATCCTTGGCTTATCAACCTCAAGAGTTTGATGCATTGGCTCTTATTTATGCCCATTTCCCCGCTCCTATTAAAGAAGAACTACACCTTGAATTAATCAAACTTATAAAACCAAATGGTTGGGTTTCTATTAAATACAAAAATCAGAATTATGAAAAAATTCTATATTCTAATTGTAGCATTTGGCTTTTTATTTTTAAATAACTTTATTTCAGAAGCTAATTACAACAATTTTGAAGAAGAGTAACTACTCCTAAGCCAATTGCTTAGCCAAACTATTCTTTATCATGAAGACAGAATGAAGATTAAAGACCGGTTTTTTGTTCATTAATAAGTGCCCTCCCCACAATATCCCCCCTCCTTTTTACGTCTTTTTCCTACTTCCCCACATTTAGGCACGAAATTTGAATATATTATGATTAATTTTAATATGTTTTATATGAGGGTTCGTATTACCATGGTCTTTTTTTGCCTTTCTTTCTGGCTTCGGGCAGGAGATCCGGCTGTAAATTACATCAAGACCTATAGCGAAATAGCTGTAAAAGAGATGCAGCGCACGGGCATTCCGGCCAGTATCAAGATGGCGCAGGCGCTGCTGGAATCGGAGGTGGGCAAGAGTCCGCTGGCCGTACGGGGCAATAACCACTTTGGCATCAAATGCGGCAAGGACTGGGATGGCGGTACCTACTTTAAGATCGATGATGATACCGATAGTACGGGTACTTTGATAGAGAGCTGTTTCAGGGCTTTTGAAAAAGCAGAGGATTCTTTTGTGGCCCACAGTGATTTTTTGTCGGACCAGCGAAAACAACACCGGTATGGGTTTCTGTTCCAACTGAGCACCGCTGATTATGAAGGCTGGGCCAGGGGACTAAGTATGGCGGGCTATGCTACCGACCCTGCATATCCGGAAAAGCTCATCCGTTTGATCCGCAAATACAAACTCGATACCCTCGACATTGGGGTGGAAACGCCGGCAGTACCTCCGGTAATGGTACAGAAAATCAATGAGGATCAGCCCACGGTGGTAGAGGTATCTGCCTTTGATCTGGCCAGACCTTCAGACCGTTTGAAAACAAAGGAGGCGCCGCAAAAGGCCCACAATATGTACCGCATTATCTGGGTGAATGATACCCGTGCCATCCAGGTAACGGCCGACACGGATGTGGAAACCCTCACGGGTGACCTGCACATGCCGGTATCTGTCATTACGGCGCACAACGAAATGTTGCTCGTACCTTCTGAGCGCATCACCCGGGGAACCACCGTTTACCTCGAAAATAAAAAACGCGATTACGAAGGTCGCATCACCCACCACATCGTCAATGAGGGAGAGACTCTGGAAGCCATATCCAATCTTTACGGGGTGCAGGCAAATACGCTGTACACCCTCAACCGGATACAAAAAGGGTATCAGCCCATGGCAGGAGAAACCATTGCATTAAAAGAAAAAGTTTCGGGCCACAAAAAGCCCAGGGTAGTAAAAGCGGGTAAAAAGGGTAGGGGCGTCTTGTTTTCTAATCTATGAAGCAGAAAATGAGGTGCCGCAGCCACAGGTGCTGGTGGCATTGGGATTGTTGAACTGAAAGCCCCTGTTTTGAAGGCCTTCCACCCAGTCGATCTCCATGCCCAAAAGGTAGATGGCGTGGGCTTTTTCCATAAATATGCGGAAACCGGATACGGTGTATTCTTCGTCTTTTTCCTTTTTTTCATCGAAGCCCAGCACGTAGCTGAAACCTGAGCAGCCACCGCCCTTCACGCCAACACGAAGTCCGTAAGATTCGGGAACTTGCTGTTCTTCCATGATGCGTTTCAACTGTGATACAGCGCCTTCAGTGAGTTGGATGGGCTGGATGGAGGTAGTGGTACTCATAAATGAAATTTTATACAAAGTTAGCTGTTAAACACTTTTTGGCCGCCAAAAGTTCTTTTGAAAGTGGAAATTGAAATTTTGAAGAAAATCTGTTTACTTCAAATTGGGCTAAATTCCAGGAAAATCAGGCTTTTTTCAGGTTTTTGATCCTGATTTTCAACTTTTTTGCCCAAAAGAGGCCCAAATGGCCATCACTTCATCCCAGGCGAGGATCGAAAAATCCTGCCGTGGTGTGCTCATTTAAAAGTTCCCGTACTGCTCATTGAAATTCAGTTAAATACACATAATTTTTATTCTTTGAATGCATCGACCGCCAAATATTGACTAACTTTAGCACAGGCAATAAAAACTCTCTATGTCATCAATTGTATTGGAAATCATCAGGTACACGGTACCTTCCTTGATTGTTTTTTTCACCATTTATTATTTGCTGCGGAGTCAATTTCGCCAGCAGATGTACACCGAACAACTTCGTTTTGGCAGCAAACGCAGAGAAAAGACGGATGCTGTAAAATTGCAGGCCTATGAGCGATTGATCCTTTTATGTGAACGCATCGATCCGCAAAACCTGTTTTTGCGCCTCAACACCGGCGAGATGTCGGCGCAGGAAATGCAGCAGGCCATGCTGGTAGCCATCAACCAGGAGTATACCCACAATTATACACAGCAGCTATATGTGTCAGCATCGCTGTGGAAGATCATCGTATTGGCCAAAGACCAGGTCATGGGCATCATCTCAGAAACCGAAGCCCATTTGCAGCCGGGTGATCCGGCAGTAAAATTGTTGCAGCTGCTGGGCAGGGTAAAAGTGGATCTCAACATGGATCCCCTGGAACAAGCCAAGACTGCCATCAAAAACGAAGCAGACCTGTTGTTGTCATGAAACCAAAATTATATATCCTTATAGGTTTGATGTTGGTGGGCCTCACTGCTTGTCAGCGCAAGCAGACGTACTTTGCCTACTACGAAGCCGGCACCATCCGGGTAGATGAAAAGATAAAAAGCGAAGACAGTACTACGCTGGCCATGATTCAACCGTACAAAGTAAAACTGGACGAAAGGATGAATGAGGTCATCGGTCAAAACAAAGAAGAGCTGGTAAAAGCCAAGCCGGGCTCCAACCTCACCAACTGGATGGCCGATGCCATGGCCGATAGTTATGAAAGACAGGCCCGCGAAAAGCTGGATTTTGTGGTGGCCAACTACGGTGGTATCCGCATCAACTCCGTAGCAGCGGGCGATATCACCCTGGGCAAGCTGTACGAAATCATGCCTTTTGAAAATGCCCTCGTGGTGATGGATCTCAATGGCAGTCAGGTAAAACTATTGCTGGACCGCCTGGCCGCATACGGAGGCTGGCCGGTGTCTGCCGGCTTACAATTTACCATTCAAGACAGCATGGCTATAGACATAAGGATCCAAGACAAGCCGTGGGCAGCCACGGGGCAATACCGCATAGGCCTGCCCGACTACGTTGCCAATGGCGGAGACGATTGTGATTTTTTAAAGCCCCTACCGCGTGTGAACACCGGCATGCTGGTGCGCGACCTGCTCATCAGCGATGTAAAACGCAACAAGATGATTGTAGCCAGCAAAGAAGAACGCATCAAAAAAATACAACCATGACAGCGAGGCGGCACTTTTTGAAACAACTGGGACTGGGAGGTATCTGGCTGGGTGCTCAGGGCACGGCACTCCCTCTATGGCTGGGCAATGAAGAAATAACCAGACTTACGATCTTACATACCAACGATGTACACAGCAGGGTAGAACCCTTTCCCATGGATGGATCGCGCAATGCAGGTCTGGGAGGAGCAGCCAAGCGGGCGGCCCTTATCCAAAAGATCAGGGCAGAAGAAAAGCACGTCTTACTTTTTGATTCCGGTGATATCTTTCAGGGCACCCCCTACTTCAATTTGTATGGTGGTGAACTTGAGATGAAACTCATGCATCAAATGGGCTACGATGCTGCTACCATGGGCAACCACGATTTTGACGGAGGCATCGAGGGCTTTGCCCAACACCTGCCTGCAGGCGGCTTTGATTTGTTGTGTGCCAATTACAAATTTCTCAATACACCTTTGCAGGGAAAAGCAAAAGATTACAAAATCTACAAAAAGGGACACGTGAAGATCGGCGTCTTTGGCCTGGGCATCGAGTTGGATGGTCTGGTACCACAAGCCCTGTATGGTGAAACCCGGTATGAGGATCCATTGGTGCATGCCGCACGCGTGGCCAAAATATTGAAATACGATGAGGGCTGTGACTACGTGATCTGTTTGTCGCACCTGGGTTATAAATACGAAAATGCCAAGGTTTCTGATTTGGTGCTGGCAGCGCAAACTTCAGACATTGATCTCATTCTGGGCGGACATACCCATACCTTTCTCAAAGAACCCACCCTGGTGAAGAACAAAAGCGGAAAAGTAACGGTAGTGAACCAGGCCGGTTGGGCCGGAATTCAGCTCGGAAGACTGGATCTTTACTTTGAAAGAAATAAAAAAGGAAGTTGTGTGAGCTGTAAAAATCTGACTGTGGGTTAGATTCCTGTAAAGTCATTTTTCATAAAGCATTGAAAAATTTTCACTAAGACTTGTTGTTTTTTAATATGTGAGTTGCGCTTTTTTTTTCCGTAAGATTGTGCTGAAAATTAGATCTATTTTTTTGTAGCTTAGCATTGCAAATGCCAGGGAAAAGCCCTTTTTTTGTGGCCCTTTTGAAATACACCAGGAGGAAGCACCCAACGAACATGAAAGTTAAAAGTATTCGAGAAACTGACTAATTCATTAATGACCCCCGGGGGCTTTCCATTTTCTTTCATTGAGAGGAAAAAAATGTCCCTTGAACATATTGACTGATGTATGGTAAATGACCACAACATAATTTGGAACAATTGTCTGGAAATCGTTCGCAAGAATATAAACCCACAAAGTTACCGCACCTGGTTTGAGCCCATCAAACCCGTAAAGGTTCAGGCAGGGGTATTGACCATCCAGGTTCCCAATAAATTTTTCTACGAATGGCTGGAAGAAAACTTTGTAGATGTGTTGAGTCTGGCACTGCGCAAAGAAATGGGTGAAGGTTCACGACTGGAGTACCAGATTCTGATGGACAACCACAAAGCCACAGGTAAAGCCTTGACAGCACCTGTTCCGGAATCGGAGGAAGTAACGGGTGAAGAGATCACCAATCCATTTGTTATACCCGGCATCAAAAAAACGAAAATCGACCCGCAGCTTAATGAGCGCTACACCTTTGACAACTTTGTAGAAGGCGAATGCAATAAGCTGGCACGCGCTGCCGGTCTTGAAATTGCGGGCAGACCGGGCACTACCTCCTTCAATCCATTGGTTATTTTTGGCGATACCGGTTTGGGCAAAACGCATTTGTCGCAGGCCATTGGCAATGCCATCACCAAAAAACTCAGCAACAAGCAGGTACTGTACATCACCACCGAAAGGTTTACCAATCAGGTGATCCAGGCCATCAGAAACAACTCGATCAACGATTTCATGAATCACTATCAAATGATAGACGTGCTTATTGTTGACGATATCCAGTTTTTGGCCAATCGTCCGAAAACGCAGGAAATATTTTTTAATATATTCAACCAGTTGCACCAAAACGGCAAGCAGATCATCCTTACCTCTGACCGGGCGCCCAAGGATTTGCAGGATGTTGAAAAACGTCTCATTTCCCGCTTCAAATGGGGACTTACCGCTGATCTGGGAGCACCTGAATATAAGACCAGGGTAGATATTCTGAAGGCTAAGATGGAAGTAGAAGGCATCTCCCTTACGCAGGATACCATAGAATACATCTGTCACCATATTAAGAGCAACATTCGCGAACTCGAAGGAGTATTGATTTCACTGGTTGCCAGGGCATCGCTCAACAAAAAAAGGATTGACCTCGATCTTGCCAGAGAAGTGGTGGGTCAGTTTGTAAGCCAGGAGCACAAAGAAATATCCATAGACAACATCAAAAAGCTGGTAGCCGATCACTTTAAGGTGCCGGTAGAAAAGATGCAGGGCACCACACGCAAACGTTCCATCGTGTTGGCGCGTCAACTGTCTATGTACCTGGCCAAAAATTATACATCGGTTTCGCTCAAAACCATCGGCAGCAATTTTGGCGGAAAAGACCATAGCACGGTCCTTTATTCCATTCGTGCCGTACAAGACCTGATGGATACCGACAGCTTGTTTAAAGATACCGTCAACCAGCTTGAAAAGCAAGTGCAACTGAGCCTCACACCGGCCTAGGGCATTGTTAATGTTTCGCTAAAGCCGGTGCCACAGGCATACAATCATTTTTCAACTCTTTTATCTTTGCGCCAAAGTCAGACCATGAAGTTTTTATCTTTCCTTTTGTTACCGATTACCTTTTTACTGCTGATCTCTTGTGGTGAAAACAAAAAGAGCGAATACCCTGAAGGCAAGGAGGGCAGCCTCAATTGGATCGATATGAAAACGGCAGCGGCTCTTTCCAATACTGAGAAAAAGATGTATTTTGTGGACGTATATACCGACTGGTGTGGCTGGTGTAAGGTCATGGATAAAAAGACCTTTTCCGATCCGCAGGTGATCAAGGCACTCAGTGAAAAATACCATGTCGTAAAGTTTGACGCAGAGCAAAAAGATGCGATTGTGTTCAATGGCCAGACATTTGAATGGCAGGCTGCCGGCAGGAACGGCGTCAATATGTTGGCTTATGCGTTGTTGCAGGGTCAGTTGTCGTATCCTTCCTATGTATTTTTGGATGCAGACAGGAAGCCTTTCAAGATCGCCAGAGGATTTATGCCGGCGGACCAGTTTTTGCAAGAACTGGCGAGTGTAGGTAAGTAAATAAAAGGGGCATTAGCTCAGTTGGTTTAGAGCACTACCTTGACAGGGTAGGGGTCACTGGTTCGAGTCCAGTATGTCCCACTTGGTTTAATCCCTCTGCCAGGAGGGAGGTCATCATAGAGACGCGATATATCGCGTCTCCACCTCGATCTAAAATAATTAATTCGGAAAAGGTTATCGCTTCGCTCATCATTTCATGGGCTTTTATTAAATTATTTTAATATTTGTATATAATTAATA
>CALJKQ010000195.1 GCA_937973565.1 uncultured Saprospiraceae bacterium
CCATTGTTTTCACCATTGGTAGCATTGGTAATTGCGGCTGTTGCTTCAATAGCTGCAGCTTCAGTAACCACAAATGTTTGGCTTACTGAAAAACCAGCTTCATCTGTAACGATGCAAGTATAAGAACCAGCAGCCAGACCGGAAATGGTCTGTGTGTTGGCAGTAAAGCCGTTAGGACCTGTCCATGCATAGTTTAAGTTTCCTGTAAAAGGTCCACCTGTTACTTCAGCAGTAATGGTTCCTGAGGTACCACCATTACAAATGTTTCCTGCCACTGTAGCGGTAACCGCCGGAGCTGTGAAATAAACCACATCGTTGCACTGTGTTACAGAACCACACTCAGTAGTAGTCGTCAAACAAATATTGTATGTACCGGAAGTCGCGTAAGATATGGTTACATTTTGACCTTCTACTTGCTGGCCATTGCCCAAAGTCCATACAGCAGCACCATTGCCTGTGCTAACAAGATTCAACTGACCGTTGTTCAAAGCAGAAGTAAAGGTTGCTGCCGGATTGTTGATAACTTCGTCAACTGTTACAGAAAGACTTGACTGACATGAAGTAGCATTGTTAACAGCTGTCATGGTGTAAACACCCGGTTCATTGACCACAGGCGTTAAAGTATTGGCACCGCTAACAATATTTCCGTTGGCGGTTGTCCATGTAATAGTGTATTGGCTTGGGTCTCCTGTAAGCTCACCTGTGATGGTAATTTCATTTACCAGACAAGTAAGGTTAGCCGGTGCCAAAGCGCTGATTTGAGGCAGGCCTGCAGCAGAGTTGACGGTTGATTCAGCAGTGGCTACGCAGCCATTCGTTCCTGTTGCAGTTGCAGTAAAGGTTCCTGAGTTGGAAACCGTTGCACAATTTCCTGCTACCGGTGTGCCATTGATGTTCCAAACAACCGTTGTCGTTGGAGCAACCGATGCGCAAATTTCAGCAGTGTTGACTGAACAAGTCAATTCAGCATTGGTAACTGTTATAGCAGGAGCTGTTACATCTTCTGTAATTTCAACACTTGCACTTGAAGTACAACCATTTGATGGATCTGTAACCTGGAGCGTATACACACCTGGATCACCTACTTCAATGGTTGGCGTGCTGCCGATAACACCCGCAGCATTTGACCACTGGTAGGTGAGGTTTGTACCTGTAGAGGCAGCTGCATTAAGTGTAGCTGTAGTAACCGTACAGTTCAATTGCGCAGGTGCTCCTGCATTTGCAGTAGGACCGTTGTTTACCATGGTAACAACGGTTGATGTAGTTACAGAGCAGTTTGCACTGTTGTTGGTTACTTTAAGATTGTAGGTGCCCGGAGCATTCACAACCGCATTAAGGGTGTTGGCTCCTGAAACAATATTTCCGTTGGTGGTTGTCCACAGGTAAGAATAGTTGCTTCCTGTTGATGATCCTGCGCCTGAAACGGTTACCTGCGTAGTTGAGCAATTCAAAGTACCCTGGGTTGCAGCAGCGGCAGTTGGCGTGCCAGTAGATTCGATTTCAAATTCTCCTGTATTAAAACAACCATTTAAATCGGTAACGGTATATTCATAAATACCCGGAGCCAAATCAAAAAATACGTTGTTGTTTGAGGCATTTTGATTTCCCAATTGGTAGAAGTGGAAGCCTGTACCTCCCTCAGATTCAATGGTAGCAGAACCGTTGGAATTTGTACAAGTTGCTGCATTGGTATACGCAAATGAAGAAATAGCTTCCGGCTCTTCAATAGTGAATGTTTCTTCGATGGTGCAACCTTGATTGTCAGTTACAGTTACCGTATATTCACCCGGACCCAAATCCTGAATTCCAGATCCGCTCTCGCCATTGCTCCATTCATATGAATAGCCAGGATATCCACCGGCAGGAACAACATCTATTCCTCCGTTATTGTATGAAAAACAAGTAACATTTGATTGAGAGTTGTTTTCTACATTCAATGGGACACTAGGACCATTTACAGTAAATGACTTTGTTACGAAATATCCATTTACATCTGTCACTGTAACCGAATAGGTACCTGCATCCACTCCTGTCAAGTCTTGAGCAGATGAGCCATTGGACCATTCATAAGATTTATTCAAATAACCACCTGTTACATTGAGGTTTACACCCCCTCCACCTGGACAAGTAGCGTCAAATGCATCGCCTTCCACAGCCAGTGTAAAGGATTGGAACATCCAGTTTTCCCAGGTGGTTGCTCCTGCCTGCCCTACTTCCCACGCTCTTTTATCAGGAGAAATGGCATACAGAGTAGGATAATAATTGATTTGATAGTTTGATTCAATATAAGCAGTTGAGGAATTGAGGTCAATGATAGGATAAGGAGTACCCTGTACCCAGTTACCCTGTGTACCACCTACACATCCTGAAGGACCATAAAGACAATTTGTATTTGTACCTAAATCAGCTTCAATGAAAAACACCATGATTTCATCCGTTCCATTGGGTCCAAAATCATCATAAAGGCTTTCCAATACACCTGAATTGTGGTAGTTCCAGCATGGACCACACCAGGTTGCAGAAAAGTCTATGACAACCGGTTTACCCTGGTTGAGAATGTTGTACAACGTCCATGATTGTCCGTTGAGGTCGGTGGCAGTCCAGTTGGAAGCTGTTGCCCCATTTTCCAGCTGTGCTTTTAACTGATTGCTCAGTCCAAAACAAAGGGTTAAAAGAAACAAAAGTAAAATTTTCCTCATGTCAAATAGTTTTACAGATTAATTTAGCACAAATCTAAGAATTTAAAATTTTATATCAACTCAAAAAGAATAAGAAAATTTTATTCTGAATGCCGTTAAAATAACCTAGCTAAAAGAACTATAATTTCCGAAATGCCGCTAATTCAGAATAAAATTATTGATTTGAACAATGATTAAACCCGGAGTTAAAAAACAACTGTAGTCAAAACAGATCGTGTCAAATGAACATTAATGCTATTTTGACAGTTTTGGACCCGTGCCTGGATAAATGATTTACTCCTTTATTTAATTTTAACAGTCAGCGCTTTATAAATATGAAAAAACATTATTAACGTTTTCCGCGCATTTGCTGCATGGCATTGCCCATGCCTTTTCCGGTGCTCATCATTTGCATCATTTTCCTCATTTGATCAAATTGTTTAACAAACATATTTACATCATTGAGAGACTTGCCTGAACCCATGGCAATTCTTTTCTTGCGGTTCATATTGAGCAATTCCGGATTTTTTCTTTCTTCAGGAGTCATGGAAAAGATGATGGCTTCCACTTTGGTAAATGCTGAATTGTCGATGTCCAGGTCTTTGGTAATTTTACTCATACCGGGGATCATGCCCATAATTGATTTGAGATCTCCCATTTTTTTAATCTGGTTCATCTGAGCGAGAAAGTCGTTAAAATCGAATTTGTTTTTTCTGATCTTACTTTCCAGCTTCTTGGCTTCTTTTTCGTCGAACTGCTCCTGGGCTTTTTCCACAAGGGAAACGATGTCGCCCATACCGAGAATTCTCTGAGCCATCCTTTCCGGATAGAAAACATCCAGTGCGTCCATTTTTTCGCCGGTGGATACAAATTTGATGGGCTTTCCTACGGTATATTTTATAGAAAGGGCCGCACCGCCTCTGGTATCTCCATCCAACTTGGTAAGCACCACTCCATCAAAATTGAGACGGTCGTTGAGTGCCTTGGCTGTATTAACGGCGTCTTGTCCGGTCATTGAATCGACTACAAACAAAGTTTCTGTGGGTGTAATGGCTTCCTTAATCGCAGCGATTTCGGTCATCATTTCCTCATCTACTGCCAATCGGCCTGCGGTATCTATGATGACTACATCAAATTTATTTTGGGTAGCATAGACAAGCGCATTTTTAGATATGTCAACAGGATTTTTATTCTCGACCTCTTTGTAAACTTCAACGCCTACAGACTCTGCCACAACCGACAACTGATCGATAGCAGCGGGACGGTAGACATCGCACGCCACCAGCAAAACTTTCTGGTTCTTCTTTTCTTTGAGCCATAGTGATAATTTACCGGAGAAGGTGGTTTTACCCGATCCCTGCAGACCGGAAATGAGAATAACCCCCGGAGTTCCCTTAAAATTGATGCCGGCAGCCTGTCCCCCCATAAGGTTGACCATCTCATCCATGACGATTTTCACCATCAATTCACCGGGTTTTACAGACTGAAGTACATTGTCCGTACCCAAGGCCTTGTCTTTAACCTTATCGGTAAAATCCTTCGCAATGCCGTAGTTTACGTCTGCATCAACCAACGCCCTTCTGATTTCTTTAATTGATTGGGCAATGTTGATTTCCGTAAGTTTGGCATCGCCTTTCAACATTTTCAGCGCACCATCTAATTTCTCACTTAAGCTGTCAAACATATCATTAAAATTTAAACCATTTTGCCGACTTTATCCCTCCGGCATTGAGGGTGCGAAAATACATTAATCCAACGAAATTTAATATCAAAGCCCTCGTAATTTGGCCTCATTCCATAAATGATCCATAGCTTCCAGCGACATATTTTCCAGTTCTGTCCCCGCTTTTTCTTCTACATAGCCAAATCTTCTGATAAACTTTTGGTTGATCTTTTCAAGGGCAGATTCCGGATCAACATTTAAGTACCGGGCATAATTCACCATAGCGAATAATACATCACCAAATTCTTCCATAATTGCTTCCTGATTGCCCAAAGATTCTGCTTCTTTCAGCTCTCCGATTTCTTCCAACACCTTTTCCCAAACCTGCGATTTGTGTTCCCACTCAAAGCCAATTTTACCTGATTTTTCCTGAATTCTATAGGCTTTTATCATCGCAGGGAGACCCGCCGGCACACCGGAAAGAACTGATTTTTTTCCTTCTTTGAGTTTTAGTTTTTCCCAATTTTGTTTGACTTCTTCTTCATCTGCTACCTGCACATCTCCATAAATATGAGGATGCCGGTGGATCAGCTTGGCATTCAATTTGTCGATGGCAGATGTGATGTTAAAATCCCCGTTTTCCTCTCCCATTTTGGCATAAAATACAATGTGGAGCAACAGATCCCCGATTTCTTCTTCTATTCCAGCCTTACTTCTTTGTGTGATGGCATCTGCCAATTCATAGGTTTCCTCGATAGTAAGGTTCCTTAAAGATTCAAACGTCTGCTTTTTATCCCAGGGACATTTTTCCCTGAGATCATCCATAATGTTTAATAGTCTTTCGAATGCAGCTTTTTTTTCTTCCATGTTCAACTATGACTGGCTTGGTTTGTTGTATATTTGTTTTTTAAATGCAAAATTATTACTAGCAATGGCAAATATGGCTTATCAGTTGCTTATCATTTTTGGCATATTCGCCATCTGCATTTTTCTCATGAATGTTCGGTATTTGTTTACAGGAAAGGAGTTTCATGGTTCGTGTGCATCAAATAACCCTCTGATTAAGAATAATTTCGGCGAGTGCACGGTGTGCGGAAAGAAGCCGGAAGAGGCATGTAAAATGCCAGAAGTGCACAAATAAAAAAGTATTTTATCTGTTGATCATTCTGCCTGATTGCATTGATATCCAGGCAAATATCATTGTTGCAACGATGAGTAAAAAAATGAGCATGTTTGGTTATTTGATGCGAAACTACCATTATTATTTTGATTAACAAAGCATTGTAACCTTTTTTTAATTTTTCAACCCGAACAGAAAAAGCTCATATTTTTCACAAAAAAGGTTCATATTCAGTATTTTTCATTAACTTTGCGCCCGCTAAAGCAGGATAGTATAATTCTGCATATTGGTAAACATTAAAATTTATTCATGTCAGCTTATTTATCAAAAGAAAAGAAACAAGAAATTATTGCTACGTATGGTGGCAATGCAACCAACACCGGGTCAACAGAAGCTCAAATTGCTTTGTTTACAACCAGGATTCAGGCAATGTCTCAGCACCTGAAAGAAAACAGAAAAGACAATTCATGCCGAAGGGCACTACTCACGCTTGTGGGTAAAAGAAAACGATTATTGTCTTACTTGCATGACAAGGACATCGCGAAATACCGCGAATTGATCGAGAAACTTAACATTAGAAAATAAATCAACTAAGAGAGTGCCAGGCACTCTCTTTTTTTTCCTTTTCCGGTGGATTTGACCGGTTATAGAAATACACATTATTAAAATAGATCATTTATGGGAAACATCATTCCTACTTCCGTTAATTTCAATTTACCGAACGGAAAAAAAGTAACCATTGAAACAGGTAAACTGGCCACTATGGCGCACGGCTCAGCTGTGGTACGTGTTGACAACACCATGCTTTTGGCCACCGTTGTAGCAGCATCAAAACCCAAGGAAGGGCAAGACTTCTTTCCACTGTCTGTAGACTATCAGGAAAAATTTGCAGGAGCCGGAAAAATACCCGGAAACTTTTTCAGGAGAGAAAGTAAGTTGTCAGATTACGAAGTATTGATTTCAAGGCTTGTAGACAGAGCGATCAGACCGCTGTTTGATGATGATTTTGTGAATGAGACACAAATCATGATTTCTTTAATTTCAGGAGATCCCAACAATATGCCAGATTGTTATGCAGCGCTGGCAGCATCTGCAGCACTTGCAGTTTCAGACATTCCTTTCAACGGGCCGATTTCTGAAGTGAGAGTAGCCAAAATAAACGGAGAATTTTTGGTAAATCCCAGTAGACAAGAACTGGCAACAGCAGAATTGGACATTATTATAGCTGCCACCATGGACAACGTTATGATGGTAGAAGGAGAGGCGAAAGAATGCCAGGAAGCAGACCTGGTCACTGCTATAAAAGTGGGCCATGAAGCTATAAAGGTACATTGCAAAGCACAGCTTGAATTGGCCAATCTGGTAGGAGAAAAAGCTACTGTAAAAAGAGTGATTGAACCCCTACCTGTCAATGAAGAGCTGGCTGAAAAAGTTAAGCAGGCATGCAGCGACAAAATTTATGCAATTGCAAGATCTGCGTCTGATAAGATGACCAGAAAAAAGGCATTTGACAAGGTGGCAGAAGATTTTGTGGCGCAATTGGAGGCTGAAATGGGTGAAGCTTACGAATCTTCAATGGGTTCTGAAGCAGGAAAATTATACGATAAACTCAAGAAAAAAATCGTTAGAGATGTTATTCTCAACGAAGGCCTGAGATTGGATGGACGTAAAAGTGATCAGGTTCGCCCTATTTGGTGTGAAATAGATTATATACCATCTGCTCACGGATCTGCTATTTTCAACAGAGGGGAAACGCAGTCATTGACATCCCTGACTTTAGGTTCAAAAACCGATACCCTGCTCATTGATAATTCACTGGAGCAGTATTATGAGAAGTTTATTCTTCACTACAATTTCCCTGCGTTTTCAGTAGGTGAGATAAAACCATCACGCGGTCCCGGCAGAAGGGAGATTGGCCATGCCAACCTGGCTGCCCGATCATTGAGGAAGGTGCTACCAACAGACAATCCCTACACCATAAGAATCGTTTCTGACATTTTGGAATCCAACGGAAGCTCATCTATGGCTACCGTATGTGCAGGCTCGTTGGCATTGATGGATGCAGGTATCAAGATCAAAGCACCTGTTTCAGGAATTGCGATGGGTATGATTGCGGAGGGTGGTAAAGTGGCCATACTTTCAGACATTCTCGGTGACGAAGATGCATTGGGAGATATGGACTTTAAAGTGACCGGCACTGCAAAAGGTATTACCGGCTGTCAAATGGATATTAAAATCGACGGACTTCCTTATGAAATGCTGGAAAAAGCCCTGATGCAGGCAAAAGAGGGAAGACTTCATATCTTGAATGAAATGGGTAAAGCCATGGCTGAACCTAGAACAGACCTTAAGCCTCACGCTCCAAGAATGGTAGAAATTGTCATTGACAAGAGCTTCATAGGTGCAGTGATAGGCCCGGGAGGAAAAATCATCCAGGACATTCAAGCACGTACAGGTACCATTATCAACATCGAAGAAGTGGATGAAAAAGGTGTGGTTTCTATTATGAGCACCAATGGTGATGGCTTGAAACAAGCGCTTGAGGAAATTGATAAAATTACCTTCACACCACAAGTCGGTGACACCTATGATGCATTTGTAGAAAGTGTTATGGAATACGGTGTATTTGTCAAATTTAAAGGCAAGTCAGGTCTGGTCCATATCTCAGAAATTTCTCATACCAAGATTGACAAGGTATCTGATGTTTTGAAAGTAGGAGACGTTATCAAAGTGAAATACATTGGTACGGATCCCAAAACAGGTAAAATGAGATTGTCAATGAAGGCTACACAACCCAATCCAAGGGACAACAAGCCAAGAGAAAATTCTTAATAGTCAATAATCAACATTTGATACAGGCAGTTGGGAATTTACCAACTGCCTTTTTTAATTCAACATCCTTCCAATATAATCTTCTGACATGGCCAACATAGTTGCAATCGTAGGCAGACCCAATGTGGGCAAATCAACCTTGTTTAATCGTTTGATCGGTGAACGAAAATCAATCATTGATGATATCAGCGGCGTGACAAGGGATCGGATCTATGGATTTAGTGAATGGGGAACTAAATCATTCACCGTAGTAGATACCGGTGGTTTCGTGCATGGGTCGGAAGATATTTTTGAAGCGGCAATCAGGACTCAGGTACAAATTGCCATTGAAGAAGCTTCTGTCATTGTATTTATGACCGATGTCACAACCGGGATTACGGATTTAGATGCAGAAATAGCCGATAAACTCAGAAGGGGTAAAAAGCCTGTCATTTGTGTGGTAAACAAAGTAGACAACGCACAAAGGGATATGATGGCCAATGAATTTTGGGCTCTCGGTTTTGAAAATACTTTATTCCTGAGCTCCATTACCGGTTCCGGAACCGGAGAACTAATGGACCTCATCAATGAATATTTACCCGAGGACAGTGATGACCTCAATCAGGAAAGCGATTTACCGCGGATTGCCGTAGTAGGACAGCCCAATGTAGGAAAGTCGTCTTTTACCAACGCCTTATTGGGAGAAGACAGGAATATTGTAACCGACATTCCCGGCACCACCAGAGATGCCATTTATACCAAGTACGATAAATTTGGCCATCAGTTTTACCTTATCGATACAGCAGGTATCCGAAAGAAAAATAAAGTCCATGAAGACCTCGAATTCTATTCAGTTATTCGTGCCGTAAAGACCATTGAGGAGGCCGATGTGTGCATTCTTATGTTGGATGCTACGGTGGGCATTGAATCTCAGGACCTGACGATTCTGTCATTGATAACAAGAAAAAACAAAGGTCTCGTAATCCTTGTGAACAAGTGGGATTTGATTGAAAACAAAGAAACCAACACTGCCAGGGATTTTGAAAATGAATTGAAAGAAAGGATAGCCCCATTCACCGATGTGCCCATTATAACGGTTTCTGTGTTGGAAAAACAAAGAATATTTAAGGCAGTGGAAGCAGCCATGGAAGTATTTGAGAACAGAAGCAGAAAAATCAAAACTTCTCAACTCAATGATTTGATGCTTCCTTCCATCGAAAGATATCCACCGCCCTCTCACAGAGGTAAATTCATCAAAATAAAATTTATTGTTTAAGAGTTTATAAAAACCAGAAAACCTAGATGATAATCCCGATAAGTAATCAGTTTTTTTGATATAAGTACCGTATGATACGCATAAAGCAGCCACTGCAAAAAATAATGGTAATAACTTAATAGTTAATGGTGCATGCATAGACTCAAAGAAAACAACCGAATGATTCCATAAAAATCCAAGAGTTTGCTCAATAATCAATTTAAAACTTACTATCGTTATGGTAGTGCCGATTTAGAAGCATTTTCTAATACGGTTAGCACAAAAATTTTTGATAAAGACGCAACGTTAAGCCCATTTAACGAATTGACCTTAGATCCAGGCACAACCGCTATATGGAAGCACGAACTCAAAAATACGGGTAATTTGCCTGACACTTACACATTTTCAGTGGCTGATGTGGTGGGTGATAGTGGTGTTTTGGGTAACATCACCCTCGTTTTAGATGCCAATAATAACGGCGTGTATGATGCTGGTGATACGGTGCTAACGAGTGCGAGCGCACCATTACCTTTAAAACCTAATGAGATCGCCAATTTATTGGTGCTAGGCAATGTGCCGCTAATTGTTCAGCCGAACGATTTTTTTGATGTGAATTTAACAGCCACTACAGGTGGTCAATTACCGAAAGTGTTGACACAAATTGACCGTGTTAAAACCGTTACCCCAGTGA